>DUJI01000182.1 GCA_013329855.1 Thermoplasmata archaeon
CCACGTCCACGGCGCGGGTATCAACCATCTCGACCTCACCGTCCGCAAGGGGATCCCGACCTCCAAGCTCACGCTGCCGCATATCCCCGGTGCCGACGTGGCGGGCGAGGTGGCCAAGCTGGGCTCCGACGTCTCGGGGTTCGAGCCTGGGGACCGGGTGGTCGCCAACCCCGGCCTCTCCTGCGGCCGCTGCGAGTTCTGCCTCGCGGGCGAGGACTCCCTGTGCAAGGACTACAAGATCCTGGGGGAGCACGTCCCGGGGACGTACGCGGAGTACGTCGTGGTTCCTGCGCGGAACCTCCTACCCATCCCGGTGGACATGGAGTGGACGACCGCCGCGGCGGCTCCCCTCGCGTTCATGACGGCGTGGCGGCTCCTCGTCACCCGCGCCGCGGTCCGGCCCGGCGAGGACGTCCTGATCCTGGGTGCAAGCTCCGGCGTGTCCACGGCCGCCATCCAGATCGCGAAGCTCGCGGGTTGCACGGTCTACACGACCAGCTCGAGCGACGCGAAGCTCAAGCGCGCGAAGGAGCTCGGCGCGGACGTACTGGTCAACTACAAGGAGATGCCCTGGGGCAAGGCCGTCTGGGAGCTAACGGGGAAGCGCGGCGTGGACGTCGTCCTGGACCACGTGGGCGAGGCGACGTTCAAGGACAGCCTACGCGCCCTCCGCAAGGGTGGCCGCCTCGTGATCCCAGGAGGGACCACGGGAACCCTTCCCCAGATCGACCTGCGGTACCTCTGGTGGCGTCAGCTCTCGGTCCTCGGCTCCACGATGGCGAACCAGCGGGAGTTCGAGGCGGTCATGAAGCTCGTGTTCATGGGCCGTCTCAAGCCCATCGTGGACCGCGTCTTCCCGCTTCGTGAGGCCGCGGCGGCCCATGCGTACCTGGAGAAGGGGGAACAGTTCGGGAAGGTCGTGCTCAGCGTCCCATGATCCCGCGCGTCACACCCTGGGCGCGGGAAGCCGGGAGCGGATGCCTTCGATGAGGTCGGAGGCTTCCGGGAAGCGCTCCGCCTTGTCGAGGGAGAAGATGAGGTCGCCGTCCAGGCGCACGTCGTACACGCCGTGGTCCCCGGGGACCAGGCGCAGGTCCGTGATCCGCTGACCGAACTGCTTCAGGATGGCGTCCGCGTCCTGGAGCGCTTTCTGCTGGTATCGGCAGGGCACGCAGTACGTGATCGCGACTTCCGGCATGCGGACGATTCCACGGCGTGCTCCGATAAGAACCTGTCTCACGCCGGGGACGCGGCCTCTTGAAGTTGGCGCCGCGGCGAGCCCTTGCACGCGACGGGGCGGTGCGAGGGCCGCGCGCGGCGCGCGAGGAGCCCGGTGCGACGGGGCGTCCGTGGCGTTCCCAGCGCGGCCTTGACGGTTGCGCGGAGCCAGAGGAGATCCTCGCTCCGGTACTCGAGCCTCGCGTACTCGCGCAGGGCGTCGTTCGTCTCCAAGCGTACGTTCCCAAGGAGTGGGGTTCCGTACATGTTCTTTGCCTCGATGGGGAAGAAGACGCGCGGGACGAGAGTTCTTGACCCGCCAAAGACGGCCGTCGTATGACGGCACTATCCATATAGTCCCCCACGCCCATGGGCCTTCCATGGGCATCTGGGAAGTGTCCTTCCGCACGCAGTACGACTACCCGTTCATCCAGATATCCGGGCGACACCCGGGCATCCCCATCTCCATGTGGTGCATCTGGGGCCGCGAGCTCCTTCAGGTCCCGACTCAGGACGAGCATGAGCTCGCCGCGATCGAGAGGGAGATCCGGAAGGCGGGGCGGGTGATCGACAAGTGGATCGAGGCGCAGGAGGCGCGCATCTTCATGCTCCGCTGCACCTGCGGCACGTACGAGAACAGTCCGTGGAACGTCTGGGAGCCATACCAGTTCGTGGATGCGCCCCCCGCGGTCTACCAGGACGGGTGGGGCTACTTCCGCGTTCTGAGCTTCGAGGAGGAGAGGACGCGGGAGCTCTTCCGAGACCTGAACAAGCTCGGCCCGACGGAGCTGATCCGGAAGCGCGAGCTCGCCCTGAACTTCCTCCCCTCCTCGGTCTGGGTCAACAGCTTGTTCGCCGATCTGACCGGAAAGCAGATCGACGCGATCCTCAAGGCCCACCGCTACGGATACTACAGCAGCCCGCGGGAGGTCACGACGGAGAACATCGCGCGAAGCCTCGGGGTCAGTCGGTCCACGTACGAGGAGCATCTGCGCAAGGCGGAGAACCGGATCATGGCCTCCCTGATCCCCTACCTGCAGCTCTTCGCCGCGGCCGAGAAGCGGCCGGAACCGGTCGTGGCGAAGCTGCCGCCCGTCACGGCCGAGGTCTCGGACGCGTAGGCGACGTCAGGCGGACGGAGGCTTGACCGGCGGAGGCGCGGGCGGTCGGGTCGCGGNNGCGTTGCTCATCTCCCCGACGACCTTTCCGCGGACCACGGCGCCCTTGTCCACGTAGACGCGGCCCCCCTCGTTCACCACGTCGCCCAGGACGAGCCCGTAGATCTCCAGATCCCCGCCCGTGGCCTTGCAGGCCTTGGTCACGAGCCCCTTGAGCACGGCCTTTCCCGTGCGCTCCGCGAGCAGGTTCCCCGAGACCATCCCGGTGACATCGCACACGCTGTTGTCCCGCACGAAGAGGTCGCCGCGGACCAGGCCGGTCATCTGCGTGGGCCGCGGGCCGATGACCACCACCGCGCCTTCGAAGCGCTCGTCGAGGACGCCCCCGCGGAAGATGCGCACCATGGAGTCTGCCTCTCCCGCGGCCAAGGTCCCGACTTTACTTCAACATTTCGCAGGGGTCGGCCGCCCGAGCGGAGCCCGGGGCCCAACCGAAGCCTTTTGGGCGGCTCCCGGTTCGGGAGGATGGGCCATGGCCGACCGCCCTCGGGTCATCCAGGACGACATCGCCCTCCTCGAATCGACTCTCGCCGCGATCGTGGAGGCGGAGACGGGTCCGGAAGCCGTGGCCCTCGTCCGAACCCTCATGGACCGCTGCGAGGCGATCCGCGCCCGGGGAGACCCCGCCGCAGCGCACGAGGTCCGGAGGCTGGCCGAGGGGCTGTCCATGGACCGGGCCGCCGACGCGGCCCGCGCGCTCTCGTTCCACCTGCTCCTCCTCAACCTCGCGGAGGACATCCACCGCGTGCGGCAGCTGCGGGCGGCGGAGACGGGCGACCTGCCCGCGCCACAGTCCCTCGAGGAGACGCTGCGCCGGCTCGCGGACGGAGGTCTGGACCGCGCGGGCGCCGTGCGCCTCCTGGGGCGGCTCGACGTCCAGCTCGTGTTCACGGCGCACCCCACGGAGCCCAAGCGGAGGACCGTCCTGGAGCGGCTGCGCCGGATTCAGGCCCTGCTCTCGCGCCTGGACCGCGAGCGGTTCATGCCCGCAGAGTGGGACGCAATCCAACGCGAGCTGCGCCGGGAGATCACGGGGCTCTGGCACAGCGACGAACTGCGCTTCCGAAGCCCCCGCGTGGTCGACGAGATCCGGATGGGCCTCTTCTACTTCGACCACGTGGTCGTGGACATGGTGCCCGAGTTCTACCGAGGCCTCGCGCGCGCCCTCGACCGGGTGTACGGTCCCGCTCGCGGGCGCGTCCCCACGTTTCTCTCCTTCGGCTCCTGGCGGGGCTCCGACACGGACGGCAACCCGAACGTCACCCCGGCCTCCATGCGCGAGGCGGCACGGGCGCAGCGCGTCTTCCTCCTCAACCGCTACCAAACGCGCTGTCGCGAGCTGATCGACATCCTCACGGAGAGCTCTCGGTACGTGCCTCCGTCGCCCGCCTTGCTCGCCTCCCTCGCCCGGGACCGGAAGGATCATCCGAGGACCGCGCGGGACATCCGCCAGGTGAACCGCGACGAGCACCATCGGGCCAAGATCACGTTCATCGGCCACAAGATCGGCTCCGTGCTCACGCGGCCCAAGGACGGCTACCGTTCCCCCGAGGAGCTGCTCGCGGACCTCCGGCTCCTCCAAGCTTCCCTCCGGATGAACGGCGCGCCGGACGAGGCGGACGGCCCGCTGGAGGATTTGATCCGCCAGGTGGAGACCTTCGGATTCCACTTGGCTTCCCTGGACCTGCGCCTCCACTCCAAGGACGTCGCTGCTGCGGTCTCCCAGATCCTCGCGGGTTCGGGCGAGGCGCGGACGTACGGGCGCTTGAACGAGGAGGCCCGGATTGCCCTGCTCACGCGGCTCCTGCAGTCCCGCTTCCGACCGAAGCGGGTGCGGGTGTCCGGGGACGGCGCGCGCGTCGTCGGGGCCTTGCGCTCCCTGGGGGAGATCCAGCAGGACTACGGCGAGGTCATGATGCACACGGTCGTGCTGAGCATGGCCCAGCGGCCCAGCGACGTCCTCGGTCTCCTCCTCGTGGCCAAGGTCCTCCGGCTCCTGGACCTCAAGGAAGCCTACAGTCGCATCGACGTCTCGCCCCTCTTCGAGATGATCGAGGCCCTCCACGGCTGCGGGGAGACCATGGCCCGCCTGTACGCCAACCCCGCATACCGGGCGCACCTCCGAGCTCGGAGCCTGCGGCAGGAGGTTATGGTGGGCTACAGCGACAGCATGAAGGACGGCGGGATCTTCGCGTCCCGCTGGCACCTGTTTCACGCGCAGCGGGAGCTCGCGGCGCGGAGCTCCGACGCCGGCGTCGCCCTGACCATCTTCCACGGCCGCGGGGGCTCCATCAGCCGCGGGGGAGTGCCCATGCACGAGGCCATGCGCGCCCTCCCGTCCGAGGTGGCCACGGGCCGCATCAAGGTCACGGAGCAGGGCGAGGTGCTCACCCAGAAGTACTTCTACTTCCCCGTCGCGGTGCGCGAGACGGAGCAGCTCGTGAGCGGCCTCCTCCTTGCGGTGGCCGCGCCTCCGCTGGAGCCCGAGGCTTCCTGGACGGCGTCCATGGACCGCATGGCCCACGCGGGGGAGCGCGGATACCGCGACCTGGTCTACGGAGACCCGGGGCTCCCCGTGTACTTCGAGCACGCGACCCCCATCCAGGAGATCGCCGAGCTGAACATCAGCTCGCGGCCCTCGAGCCGCAAGGGCACGCTGAGGATCCCGGACCTCCGGGCGATCCCGTGGGTCTTCGCCTGGATGCAGAACCGCACGATCCTCCCCGGGTGGTACTCCGTGGGGACGGCCTTGGCGTCCGAACCGGACGGCCTCCTCCTGCGACGGATGCAGCGCGAGTGGCCCTTCTTCGCGGGCGTGCTGGACGCCGCGCGGATGGTCCTGGGGAAGACGGACCTGACCCTCGCGAGCCGCTACGCCGACCTCGTGCCCGACCCGACGATCCGCTTGCGGATCTTCGGCAGGATCGTGGAGGAGCACGGGAGGAGCCTGGGGCACACCCTGGAGATCACGGGCGTGCGGCAGGTACTGGACGCGGACCCCGTGCTCAAGGCCGTGGTCGCGAGGCGCGACCGCTATCTGGATCCGCTGAACTACATCCAGGCGGAGCTCCTGGACCGCAAGCGACGCGGCGAGGGGAAAGATCCGGAGCTGCTGCGGGCCATCCTCCTTACGGTGAACGGGATCTCCCACGGGCTGCGTAACACGGGTTGAGGGTCACTCGTGGGCCTGGAGCCACTTCTCCGCATCGAGGGCGGCCATGCATCCGAACCCCGCCGCGGTCACGGCCTGACGGTACCGGTGGTCGTGGACGTCCCCGGCCGCGAACACGCCGTCCACGCTCGTGGACGTCTGGTAGCCGTCGTGGGGCTTGAGGACGATGTAGTCCTTCTCCAGGGAGAGCTGGTCCTTGACGACCTCCGTGGCAGGCGTGTGGCCGATAGCTAGGAAGAGTCCCTGGACCTTGCGGTCGGTCGACTCGCCCGTCTTCACGTTCTTCACGCGGACTGCCTCGACCTTGGTCTCACCGAGGACATCGACCACCTGGGAATCCCATATGACCTTGATGTTGGGCGTCTTGAAAAGCCGTCCCTGCATGATCTTGCTCGCCCGGAATTCCTCTCTCCGATGGACGACCGTGACCGTCTTGCAGAGCTTCGAGAGGTAGAGGCTGTCTTCCATCGCGGTGTCACCTCCGCCCACCACGACAACGTCCAGATTCCTAAAGAAGAACCCGTCGCATGTACTGCACGCGCTCACTCCGCGGCC
Organism: Thermoplasmata archaeon; assembly: GCA_013329855.1. Classification (GTDB taxonomy): domain Archaea; phylum Thermoplasmatota; class Thermoplasmata; order RBG-16-68-12; family RBG-16-68-12; genus RBG-16-68-12; species RBG-16-68-12 sp8695u. The sequence goes on from DUJI01000182.1 coordinate 6,124, forward strand.
CTTCAGGCGTTGCTCATTGGGTAAGTTCAGGTACTTCGCATTCGCGCCCGTGGCGACAATCACGCTTCGGCCTTCGAAGGCTTGGTCCGCAATCCAGACCTTGAACGGCTGCACCCCGAAGTCCACCCTCGTGATGTTGTCGTCGACGAAGTCGGCCTTGAACCGTTCCGCCTGCTTGCGCCACAAATCCATGAGCTCGGGGCCGAGGATGCCGTTCGGGAACCCGGGGTAGTTCTCCACCTCCGAGGTGAGCATGAGCTGCCCGCCCGCGACCTGGCCCGCGATGACGAGGGTCTTCAGGTTCGCGCGCGTGGCGTAGATGGCCGCGGTGAGTCCGGAGGGTCCGGATCCGATGATGATTACGTCGTACGGGGGCATCGGAGAAAACGAACGGACCCGTGTGGTATAAGCGTTTCCGGCTCCGGGGAGGTCGCTCCCGTTCCTCACCTTCATATCGCAGTTCGCGCATCGTGAAGGTCCTTGGCCTCGAAGGACCTCGATCGGCTGCTGACTCTGCTCGCGACGACCGACCACAAGGAGGCCGTCCCCCTCTTCGACAAGGTCATCCAGGATCCCGCCACGGCCGGGCCCATTCTCGTGGAGCTCGTGGGGACCGCCTCGAACCACGACGATCCGCAACTCCATACGCCCCACGGTCTCTTGACCATGGTGGCGGGGCGGGACCTCCTGCGGTTGACGCGTCCCCCGGGTGGGCTCGGCCTCCTTCGCTTCCTCGTCCTCTACAACTTCACGTTGCAGCGGCGTCCCTTCTCCGAGCCCGCCGCGGCCGCGATGGCACGCTCCGTCCCCCCGGCCCCCGCCGAGGAGTTGGGCGGAGCCTACGCGAGAGCGGTCGCCGGCGGACTTGGAGAGCAGGCGGCCAGCTTGATGGGTCGACTCGCCACGGACGCGGGCTTCGAGGCGGTGGCCCATCTCGCCCTGCGCACGTCCCTCGCTGACTTGGGTCGTCTGGGTCACAACCTGGTGACGGCGGCATCCTACGTGGAGGCCGCGGAGACCGTCGCCCGGGGGCGTGATCTGGTCCCGCTCATGAACCTCGCCCGCCTCCAGGCGTTCTCGCTGCAGGGCGTCAAGGCGCCCAACATCCCCGAACGCGGGGATGCAGGCGACGCGAAGGCCGACGTCAGCTGGCTTGGAGAGCTCGTGGTCGAGGGCGCCTTCGATCAGGTGGAAGCGGTCCTCCAGGCACTGGCCTTCTCGGGCCAGGCGGAGGACGCGTACCGTCCTCTCCTGGTCGCCACGAGCGCGGATCCCGGGTTCCTGGGGCATTCCCTCAGCCTTGTGCATGCAGCCCGCTCCGTCTCGCGGTTCCTCACCCCGTCGGAGAACACGTGGCTATCGTGGAAGCTCTACCGCACCCTAACCACGCGATTCGGCTACCCCGACTTCCTCACCCTGGGCAATCCGGAGGCGATCGACCGCTCCACCTTGCTCACCGCGCTCGAATCGAGCCTCCGCGATCGATCGCCGCCCGCGGAGCGGACGATCCGGCAAGCTCTCGAGAACGGCATCCTCGTGGACGAGCTCCTGGCCACGATCGTCAACTTCTACGGCCACTGGACCGTGGGCGAGAAGGAGCACACGATCAGCTACCTGAACGCGGCGCTCCAGACGGCGAAGTTCCTAGGACGCGACGAGGCCCTGCTCCCGCTGGTCATCGCACTGGGGAAGCTCCCGTTCTGAGGCCGCGGATCAACGGCGCTTGGAGACTTCCTCGGTCCTCGCCGGTTCCTGGAACTGCTCGGCCTCCGTGGATCCTTCCATGGCCAGGGTGGACGAGGTGCCGGCGCTCAGGACGGTCGCGATTTCGTCGAAGTAGCCCGTGCCCACGAACGCCTGGTGCTCTACGGCGGCGTACCCTTCGTCCTTGGCGGCGAACTCCTCCTGCTGAAGCTCCGTGTATGCGGTCATCCCGTTGTCGCGGTAGTCGCGCGCGAGGCGGAACATGGAGAGGTTCATGGAATGGAACCCCGCCAGGGTGACGAACTGGAACCGGTAGCCCATGTCCGCGAGCTCCTCTTGGAATCGCGCGATTTTCACCGGGTCGAGCTTCTTCCGCCAGTTGAACGACGCGGAGCAGTTGTAGGCGAGCATC
>DUJI01000143.1 GCA_013329855.1 Thermoplasmata archaeon
GACGAAGGCCGCGACCCGGAGCAGGTAGTCGCCGCAGGTGTCCGCGATGAGGACGTCCTGGGTGCGGAGCTCGAGGACTTGGTCGTCCCTCTCGAGCGGTTCCCCGTGGATGTCCCGCTCGTAACCCAGCCGGCGGGCCAGCTCGACCCGGATGCCCGCCTCCTTGGGCGTGAAGTGCGTGAGCGGGAGGTTCGTCATGTCGTACCGGGTCGTGCCGTCCTTGAAGACCCAGATTTCGTGCTTCGCGCGGAGGATCCCCTTCTCCAGAGGCTCCGGCGTCTTCGTCTTGGAGATCATGCCCATGACGGCCTTGATCTCCGGGGCCCGGGACTCACCGAGTCGTTCCAGGGCGAGTCGCAGGACGTCGGGGAGCGGGATCTTCTGACGGGCCGGAAAGCCGCGGGGGACCGTGTGCCCTCCGCAGGAGCATTCGGGGAGGAACCAGCGCTTGCCGCAGCGTGAGCACACGCGGAGTCCGACCTCCACCTCGAGGACATGCTTCTGGACCGCCTCGGAGACGAGCCGCTGGGCGCCGCCCTCGTGGCCGATGGGGAACAGGGAGTGCGGGGCGGGCTGCATTTTCCGCGGCGCCGCCTTCTCAGGGCGGGCCATGCGCGCCCCGATTCGGGTCGGGCCACGGGCCTTTATGGGGAACCCCGCGAGCGCGGAGACGTACGCCAGGGGTTCCTCCGCGACCGGCTCGTCGCGGAGGGTGAGCTTCCCGTCCGACCGTTCGACGCCGAGGCAGGCCAGGAACGGGTCCGTGTGGCGCTCCAGGGCCACGCGGCCCTCATGGAGGCGGAACGGGGCTCCCAAGCGGACGAGGAGCTCGCGCATGTCCTCGTCCGCGGGGAGGCTCAGCCGGTCCTCGGCCAGGGATCCCTGGGACGCGACGAACTCGCGGAGATGGCGCAGCTCCTCGACGGTCAGGTCGTGCCAGAAGAGGTTGTAGCGGGGATGGAGCGGCACGCCGAAGTGGCGGGACCAGTCCAGGGCCTGCGCCGCGGTCGCGCCCTCCCAGCCGGGGGGCAGGGAAATGACCTTCTCCGCGAGCAGCTGGCCGTACCATTCCAGGCAGAACGCGCCGGGCATGAGGACGTGGTTGTTCTCCAGGAACTCCCCGTAGGGGACCAGGATTTCCCCCAGGTCCGCGATCACCCGGACGTCGGGAGCGAGCCGCTTCGCCGCTGCGGCGTCGTCCACCTCGACGAAGTCGCCCGACTTCAGGACGACGAGCGGTCCCTCGATTCGGTCGCACGCGGTGATGGCCCCCGCCTTCCCGGGGCGCTCCGTCTTGACCTGGGTGCCGATGGCGATGAAGTCGTCCAGGATGTGCATGGTCGCCGGGTGCATGGCCAGGGCGGCCAGCCCCGTGGCCCGCGTGCGGCCGTAGCGGAGTCGCAACCCTCCCGGACGGCTCGGGTGGCAGAGGACGGGCCGCCCGGCGACGATGTCCTGGATGAACTTCTCGTTGGGCCCCACGCCGAGGTCGTCCCTGGTCTCGTTCGGGTGGACCGCCTTCCCTTGCAGGTACGCGTCGATGAATTCCCACCCATCGATCTTGAGCTTCTTCACGTGCTTCTGGATCTTGGGCGCCTTGAGGCACATGCCGTCCGCGATGACGAGGCACGCGCCCCCACGGATCCGGTTCGTCTCGATGCGAGGGAGGTCGCGGTACCCGCTGATCTCCGCCTCCTCGGTCCCCTCGCCGTTGATCCCCACGGGACACCTCGAGACGATGAGGACGATCTCCTCGTCCTTGGGGGTGTACTGGAGGTGCTGGGCCTGCTTGTAGAGCGGGATCTCCTCCTTGTACCGCTCGACCTCCTCCCGCGTGGGTTGGTACCTCCCGATGCCCAGCTCCCGCCGCACGACGTCTGCGATGAGGACGCTGAGCGCCTGCCCCGTGCCGCCCGCGGAGCGGATGGGACCCGCGTAGAACAGGTCCACGTAGTTTGAGCCGTCCCGGTTCTTCTTCACCTTGACGCCAGCGAGCCCTTCGAGCGGCGCCACCAGGATGCCCTCCGTCAGGATCGCGAGGCCGACGCGGACCGCGCGCTCCACGGCCTTCTCCTTGTTCGGGGCGGGTCGCTGGGCCATCTCCTTGGCCACGAGGATGGCCAGCTCCTCCCGGTCGTGCTTCTTCGCGAGCTCTCGGATGCGCCGCGCGACGCCCTCCACGTCGTATTCATGGAGGAGCCGCTCCACGCGGGACGCGAGGTCGTCGGTCAGGGGGATCTCCACGTCCAGCTCGGGGTCGAACCCCTTGGCGCGGGCCGCGCGGGCGACGCGGTAGCTCGACTCGACTCCGTCTTGGAGTTTCTGGAAGTAGGACCGTACGTCCTCTGACGCGATGGGGGAACTCATCTCATCCCTTGGGAGAAAGAGAAGCGGGCCGCCGTATCCCCAGGTCGCGTATATTTCTTTTGCAGGTCCGCTGCGTCTGTGCATCGTCATCCGCCGTGGACGGTCGAGCAAGGCTTATGCGCGACGGCCGTGTGCGACGGATCGTGCTCGAGGTGAAGGACGCGAAGACGTTCCAGAGGCAGGTCCTTGAGTCCAAGGAACCTACGGTCGCGCTCTTCTGGGCCACATGGTGTCCTTTCTGCCGGCGGTACAAGCCCGAGTTCGACAAGCTCGCCGCCCAGCACGCGTGGCGGTTCGCGAGCGTCTACCTGGACGACGAGTCCAACCCGCTCTGGGACGATTACGCCGTCGAGGTGGTCCCCACCCTCGCCCTGTTCCGCGACGGGAAGCTCGTGGACCGCCAAGACGGCATCCTGGGATACGGGCTCGACCGCAGGGCCACGGAGGCCTTCGTGACCCGTGCGGCCTCCATGATCTCCTGAGGACTCCGTCTCACCGCCGATTCTCAGGTCGCCACGCTTTTAATGCCCTTCCCTCGATGGAAACGCGTGCGCAAGATTAAGAGCGGAATCTACGGTCTCAACCCGCTCTTGGACGGCGGCGTGAACGAGAATTCGACCACCGTCGTCATCGGCCGCTCGGGCGCAGGCAAGACGACCATCGCGACCCAGTTCATCCGCCGCGGCCTGCAGGACGGCCAGGAAGGCGTCTTCGTCTCGTTGGACGAGAACAAGGAGCAGATCATCCGCGAGGCCGTGGAGATGGGGTGGTCCGACATCCTGGACTACCTGGACGACGAGCTGCTCGTCTTCATCGACGCCTCGGGTCGGGAGTTCTCCAACTTCATCCGCAAGGAGTTGCCCGCCTTCGTCGCGGACTGGAAGGGGAGCAACGCGCGCATCGCGATCGACCCGCTGACCCCCGTCCTCTGGTCCACGAAGGACCTGTACGAGCAGCGGGACCTGATCGGGTTCATGTTCAAGGAGACGCGGAAGGTGGGCACGGTCCTGTGCACCCTGGAGGAGCACGGGGCCACGGACCTCACGGGCCCGGAGACCGTGATCCCCATGTACCTCGCCGACTGCGTGATCCACCTGCGGTTCGACCACGTCGCGGCGAAGCACACGCGGGAGTTGCAGATCATCAAGTGCCGCAACAGCCGGCACGACCAGGAGCCCCACCCGTACGAGATCCTCAAGGGACTCGGGATCGTCCTCCAGGACGGCCAGCGCCGCGTCGATGTGTCCGACCTGCTCCGGCGCTCCCGAAACGAACGTCAGGGTGTGCCGGGCGTACCCGATCGCCAGCGGGTCGCCGCTGCGGCCCGCGTCGACCAACGCTTCGTCCGCACGGGCCCGGGCCGGCTCGAGGCGGTCCATCACGGCAAGCGTCATCGCTGACGCCGCGCCGAGCCGGGCGCGCCACTTC
>DUJI01000219.1 GCA_013329855.1 Thermoplasmata archaeon
ATGCGTACCGTGAGTACCAGCGGCGGACCAAGCGGCTCATCCCGTTCCTCTACTGAGCGGCGGTCATGGAGGGTCGGTGGGATTCGCGGGGGCGCAGCCGCAAATCGTACCCGCGGGACAGGTCTGCCACCGCCCACGCTTGCAGTGCTCGACCCAGGTCCTCACGAGCACGCTCTCGAGCCGGGACAACTCTCGCCCCTTCGCATGCATCTCCTTGAGGTTCAGCCGCAGTCTCTTCGCTGCGGCCCTCGCTTCGTCCGAGACGGGGATGGGTGGTCCTCCCGCACCGCGCAATTCCCTCAGGAAGATCGCCACGGTCTTAGGACCCACGCCCTTGATCCTCGTGAGCTCTCTCTCGACGTCCGCTGCAGATCCTGCGTTCGTCAGGATGCCGCGCAACCGTTCCCCTCGAAGGGCGGCCGCGATGGCGAGGAGCTTCGTCGCCGTGCTGAAGTCGTATCGGACGTAGCCGCCCAGGTCCAGAAGGGTCACGAGTCCGTCCCAGCCGCATCGCTCAATCGCCTCCGGACTCGCGACCTCTTCCTTGAACAAGAGGAGGGCGGTGGTCCTCGCCGCGGCCGCGGAAATGGGCTTCGCGAAGAGGCTCGACGCGACGAACCAGGGGAACCAGTCCTCGGGGTCTCCGATGTTCAGGTTGAGAAGTTCGGGGTAGGTCTTCTGGGCGAGGAGCGCGCGTACGAGCTGCCGTTGCGCGCCGGCATTCCGTCGGCCCATGGTTTCGGGAGAAGCCTTTATCCTGCGTCACCAAATAGATTCTCCCGCAGTCCTTCCTCCATGCGGCCAACCTTCTCCACCCTCTGGATCTGGGACCGGGTCGGGGACCGTCTTCCCTGGTATCTCGCCGTGGCCGAGGACCGCATGCCCTCGAAGTACCTCGTCGCTCGCAGGATTCCCTGTGATCTCGACCTGCCCGGGGCGACCGAGGATGACCTCTGGAGGGAGCACGACCGGACGACCGCACGCTTCCTCGATGTGTGGCAGGCCGTTCGCCGGCACGAACTGCGGACGTCCGACCTGCCCCAGGTGGAACCTTCCCTCCTCGATCTGTCCACCGAGATCGTCACGCGGATGCTCGGCCATTGCGCCTTCTGCCGCTGGAACTGCCGGGTGGACCGGAGGGCCGGGACGAAACGTGGAACGTGCCAGCTCGGGACGGATTCCCGCGTCTCCTCCTACTTCGCCCATCACGGGGAGGAGCTCGTCTTCCGCGGCACGCACGGCTCCGGCACGGTCTTCTTCACCTCCTGCAACCTGCGTTGTGCCTTCTGCCAGAATAGCGACATCTCCCATGACAAGGAGAACGGGATCCGCGTGAGCCCGCGGGAGGTCTCCGCCATGGCCTGGCAGCTTCGGCAGGAAGGCTGCCACAACATCAACTGGGTCGGCGGCGAGCCCACGGTCCACCTCCACACGATCGTCGAGGCGATCCGGCGCCTCGGCACACCCCCGAACCCCGAGGATCATGCGCACGTGCAGAGCGTGAACCCCGAGGCGGCATGGCCCTCCCGACGACCGGCCGCGAGCGGAGTCTACGAAGGGGAGTTCAACGCGCCCATGCTCTGGAACTCGAACTTCTTCATGAGCTCGGAGACGATGCGCATCCTGCACCCCCTTGTGGACGTCTGGCTCTCGGACTTCAAGTTCGGGAACGACCGGTGCGCGGTCTTCCTGTCCCGGACCCCCTGGTACTTTGAGACGGTCGCCCGGAACCACAAGCTCGTGTACGACTGGGGCGAGGACCTCGTGATCCGGCACCTCATCATGCCCCACCACGTGGAGTGTTGCACGAAACCCGTCCTTGACTGGATCGCAGAGAACACGCCTCAGGCCCTCGTGAACGTGATGGACCAGTACCGTCCGGAGTATGCGTGCGACCGGTTCTCCCCTGCGTACGACGACCGGTATCGGACCCTCTCGAGGCGACCTAGCGCCGAGGAGGTCCTCGCGGCCTACGCGTACGCCCGGAATCTCGGCCTGCGATTCGTGGAGCTGTCCATGGAGAAGAACGTGACCGGGTTGCCGGCATGATTCCCCCAGGCCCGTTCCGTTCGGAGCGGAGCGGGACCGAGGCCTCTCGCCGAACGTTTCAAGTGCTCCCGGCGACCTTAGATGGGGCGACATGATTCCGCAGCCCCGCGGACCGGGGGACATCCCACCCGCCCCCGAACAACCGATGCCGACGCCGAGGCGCGGCGAGCCCGGCTCCCTCGTCTTCCAAGCGCTGGAGGAGCTCGAGTCCGTCAAGCGTGCGGTCGAGGCGCTCGTCCGGCGCCTGGATGCACTCGAGCACCGCGTGGCGGCCCTCGAGCCACCGTCCGCCTGACCCCTCGGAGAACCGTCGTCGAGGGTGCCGGCAGCCGCCCCGACCATCCTTTCAAATAGCCGTGGCTCGCTGGGTATACCCGGGAGTGGGTCGCAGGCGGTCCATGGAGGATGGGGATGCCTGGCGCAGCGGACTCGGGGTCCGCCTTGGACGAGGAACGCATATGCCCGGAGTGCGGCAGCGACCACCTCGTCCGCGACTACGAGCGCGGTGAGGTGGTCTGCGCAGCCTGCGGCCTCGTCCTCGCCGAGCGGGCAATCGATCAGCGACCGGAATGGCTGGCCCATTCCACAGAAGAGGCGGAGCGGCTCGCCCACACGGGCCCGCCCCGCAAACTCCTCGGCGTTGCCTCCGGCCTGACGACAGTCGTGCCGTTCCCGGACCGGGACATCCGGGGCAAGCAGATCCCGGAGCGAGCTCGAAAAGTGTTCTTCCGACTGCGGAGGCTCCAGGTCNNGGCATCCCCCGGAAGATGATCGCGCGGCACTACCGGGAGCTCGTCCGGATCCGGATTCTCCGGGCCGTACCGCTTTCCCGGCCTCAGGACTACGTGAACCGGTTCTGCACGGAACTCCGGCTGAGCAGCCGGGTGCAGGCGGAGACCCTGCGTCTCCTCAACGAGTGGGACCGGATCGGCCTCACGAGTTCCTCGTCGCCCGTGGGGACCGTCGCGACGGCGATCTACCTGACCGCGGAG
>DUJI01000072.1 GCA_013329855.1 Thermoplasmata archaeon
GTCCTTGGCCGTGGAGCCCGCCTCCGAGATGCGGTAGATCGCCTCGCGGATCTGCGTCTCCCGATGCTGCCGGGTGATGTCCATCGTGGAACCGACCATGCGGACCGGTTTCCCGTTCTCGTCGCGGATCACGTAGCCCCGGTCCAGGACGGTCGCGTACGTGCCGTTCTTCTTCTGCCAGCGGTACTCCGCGCTCCAGAAGCGCTCCCCCTTCGTGATCGCATCATGAAGGCCCCTCACCACGCGCTCCCGGTCCTCGGGATGGATGTGCTGTTCCCACCACGTCCCCGCGGGTTCCATGTCCTCCGCGGAGTACCCGAACACGGTGCGGAGGTTCTCGTTCCGCCAGATGCTGTCCGTCTCCAGGTCCCAGTCCCACGCCATGTCGCTCGTCGCGCGGCCCAGGAGCTGGAAGCGGTCCTCGCTACGACGGAGGGCGTCCTCGGCCTTCTTGCGCTCCGTGAAGTCCACGGCCACCCCGATCACGCCGGTGACGGTGCCTTCGGGCGAGCGGAGCGGCTCCAGGTGCACGTCGAACCACCGGCCGAGCCACTCGAACTCGTAGCGGGCGGGCTCCCCCGCCAGCGCCCGGCGGTGATGGGCCACGGGGGACGACTCGTCCCCGTCGCCGGGGAAGAAGTCGGCCACGCTCCGCCCGGCGAAGGTTCGCGCGTCCAGGTGCAGGGCGCCCAGCGCCGCCCCCAGGCCCCAGGTGAACCTGAGGTCCGTGTCCGTGGTCCACATGACCATGGGGAGCCGGGCGGCGGCCAGCCGGAACCGGAAGTCGCTTTCCTCGAGGGGAGACAGGTCGGACGACATGAGGTCGAGCTTCCCGAGCCATGCGGCCCGGCGCGAGCTGCGGCGGGAGCGCGGTCGAAACCTGTGGGCTAGGTATAAAGGGCTTCTGTCTCGTTCTCTTGGGAGAGAAGCTTCCCGTTCATCCCGGGCCGGAGACGGCCCGGGCGACCTCCAACCCGCCGTCGTCGTACGTGAGGGCGTAGTAGCCCGTCTCGTGCCGCGTGGCCCGGAGCTTCACGACCCGGACCCGCCGTTGCACGTACAGGTCCGAGGCGGCGTGCATCTCCAGCTGCACGATTCCGTCGGCCAGGTAGGCCTCCTCGGGCTGGCGCGATCCGGGCGGGTCCAGCGGCTGTTCGGAGATCAGGAGGGTGAGCGGACCGAGGTCCCGCAGCCACTCGAAGAGGAAGTACAGCTCGGAGCGTCGGTCCTGCATCTTGGCCATGGTCTCGAGGACCTCGAGGGAATCCACGACCAGGCACGACAGCGTGTCCTGCTTCATCACGTTGTTGCAGTACATCTTGAAGAGTTCGAGCCAGGTCCCGCGGCCCTGGAGGTAGTTCAGGTTCTTGCGGATGTTCCCCATGTCCAGGAGGACGAGGTTTTCCCAGGCCTTCGCATCGGCCATGCCCATGGACGCCATGTGCTCCAGGAGCAGGTCCTTGCTCTGCTCCAGGGTGAAGTACGCGCCCTTCTTCCCCTCCCGGAGGGCGTTCTGGTAGAGGATGGAGAAGGCGAGGGAGGACTTCATCGTCCCCGGGGCGCCGGACACGAGGACGACGTAGCCCTCGGGGAATCCGCCGCCGATCGCCTCGTCGAAGCCTCGGATGTGCGTCTTGATCCGGTTCCGGTCCATGGGTCGCCCTCGGGATGCGAAGGCATAGGCCGACGGCAACAAAGACTTACCGGGGAGCGGCGAGTCACCGCGCAACCTTCAAATAGACTCCGGAGGCTCGCGAGGTGCCGTGGCCGACGCCGTCGTCGACGCATTGCTCGGCGTCCTCGGGCTCCTGCGCGTGGTCGCCGCCCTGGTCCTCGTCTTCGTCCTGCCCGGCCTCCTCCTCGTGAACGTCCTGTATCCGCGGCGCGGGGAGCTCGACCGGGAGTACGACGCCCTGTACCGCCTCACCCTGGGCATCGTCCTGTCCATCGCGGTCACCGTGCTCTGGGGCTTCTTCCTCAACTCCCTCGGCGTCCAGCCGGGCGGGGTCACGGGCTACGTCCAGGCGCCGGAGATCGCGGAAGGGCTCATCGGCCTCAGCGTCCTCTTCTTCGTCCTCGGCTGGTGGCGGGGCGCGTACCCCTGGATGGCCCGCGTGCATCCGTCCCTGGCCCGCGTGCCCAAGGCGGGGCCGGAGTCCCTCCTCACGGACGAGGAGAAGGACCACCGGGTCCGGATGAAGCTGGAGGAGCTCGCGGAATCCCGCGAACGCCTGCGGCGGACGATCAAGGATTACGAGCGGCGGATGCAGCTCCAGTCCTCCGACGCGCGCTCCCACTACGAGGCGAGGCGGGACGCGGCCCGCGCGGAGCTCCGGCGCGTGGAGACGGAGCTCCGGAAGCTGGAGGAGGAACGGGCCACGGAGCTGTACGGATGACGGCCGGCATGAGGCACAAGCTCGTCGTGGCGGTCCGGTCCGACCTCGAGCTGTCCCGGGGCAAGCTCGCCGTGCAGGTCGCGCACGCCGCGGTCATGGCCGCGCTGGACGCCAAGGCGAGACACCGCAAGGCCTTCGCCGACTGGTACGACGAGGGGCAGAAGAAGGTCGTCGTGAAGGCCGAGGACCTTCAGGAGCTCCGCCTGCTCCAGAACAAGGCCCGCTCCCTCGGCCTGACCACCGCGCTCGTGGAGGACGCGGGCCTGACCGAGCTGCCGCCCGGGACGGTCACCTGCCTCGCGGTGGGCCCGGGCCCCAACGAGATCGTGGACCAGGTCACGGGCCATCTCAAGCTCGTGTGACGTATGAAGCCCAAGTCCCGGTTCCTCGGGGTCGACGATGGGCCCTTCCACTTCGGGGACGACGAGGTGCCCCTTGTCGGCGTCGCGGTCCAGGCGCCCGCGTACATCGAGGCGATCCTCATGGCCCGCGCCCACGTGGACGGGCGGGATGCCACGGAGCGGATCCTGGGCATGGTTCGCGGCTCGAGGTACCGGGAGGGGCTGCGGATGATCCTCCTGAACGGGATCGCCGTGGGCGGGTTCAACGTGATCGATGTGGACGCGCTCGTTCGCGAGCTCGGCGTGCCCGTGGTCACGGTCACACGACGGCCGCCCGACCTGGACGCCATCCGCGCCGCGCTGCGGCGGAAGTTCGACGACTGGGAGGAGCGGTGGGACCTGATCCGCGTCCACCCGATCGAGGAGATCACGACGCATCACACGCCGCTCCAGGTCACGTACGTCGGGGCGACGCGGTCGGAGGTCGTGGAAGCCCTCGCCCGGACCACGGTTCGCGGGGCCGTCCCGGAGCCCCTCCGCGTGGCCCACCTGATCGCGGCGGCCACCGTGAAGGGCGAGTCCCATGGACGGGCGTGACGCGGACGCGCGGGCGGGACGCCAGGTTTCGCGGAGCGGCCCACGGACAGGTTTATGGGCCGGGCGCGGGGTGGTGGGGAGCATGGAGAAGCGGGTGCGGGTGGGATCCATCGTGGTCGACTGCAAGGATGTGCCGAGGATGATGGCGTTCTGGCAGGAGGCCCTCGGCTACGTTCCGCGGAGGCCGCTGTCGCCCGGGGACGACTTCATGGTCCTCCGGGATCCGACCGGGAAGGGGCCCAACGTCTCCATCGACGGGATGGAACCCCTGCGGGGCCGGATCCATCTCGACCTCTACACGGAGGACCCGGAAGGAGAGGTGGAGCGGCTGGTCCGCCTCGGCGCCGCGGTCTTCCATCCGCGCGAACCGGGAGAGGACTTCGTCGTCCTCGAGGACCCGGAGGGCAACCTCTTCTGCGTCGTCGATACCCGCGTAGGGTGAGGCGCCGTCCCGCGACGGGGCCTGGCCTCCTCCGAACGTCGGCCCCCGCACCGGGCCTCGAGCGAGCCGGCGGCGGGGTTCACCGAATGGGGAAGCGCAGGAGGGCCGCGATCCCGCCCAGTCCCTCGAGCTTCGCGCCCGCCTCGTGGTGGGAGCTCACGAGGACCACGTTCCCGCGCGCCTCCTCCGCCCGGTGCATCATCCGTTCGATCTCCAGGTCGCGGACGACGGAGTCGCTGACCAGGAGCGTCTCCACGGCGCCCGCCTCGATTGCGGCGTCGACCTCCTTCCGGCCGTACGCGCAGGGACGGTTGGTCGCGATGGCCTCGAGGACCTTCTCCACGAGCTGCGTCTCGTGCGCCACGCGGCTGTCCGCGAACAGCTTGGAGCCCATCCCGGACCGCAAGGCCTCCTGGATCCCCCGCATCCCGGGCTGCGACGTGCCCTGGCTGTGGACCCGCGCGGCCAGCGAGGGCTCGCGGCCCTGGAGGAAGGCGAGGAAGGACTCCCGCGTGAAGCCCGGCCCGACGAGCACGAGGGCCTCGCCCAGGGGCGACGTCTTCAGCTTGCCCAGGATGTCCTCGAAGTACGCGGTCTCCGCGTCCCCCGTGTCGAACATCTTCCCGTGGCCCGGGGCGTGGATCGTTGCGAGCTCCTGGACGCCGTACTGCCGGAGCTGGGCCACGAGGGCCTCCTCGTCGTCCAGGCTGAGGAAGGTGACCAGGGGTTTCTGCGTGGCGGCCACCGCCTCGTCGATCCGTCGGAGCTCGTGCCGCTTCCAGGTCTTGAGGATCGACAGGACGTCGTCCACGGAGACGTTGAGCGTGTGGTGCCGCCCGAGGTCCTGGGGCGCGTCCACGATGACGCCGCTGATCCGGAGGCGGTCCGTGAAGGCCTGGAACTCCGTCTTCTCCACGCGCAGGGTGAGGGTCACGCGGACCTTCTCCGCCTTCTCGGGGCGGATCTTGTCCGTCTTGGACTCCTCGCGGCGGTACGTGGACGCCCGGACGAGGTCGCCCGGCTGGACGAGGTTGCTCAGGTGCCACAGGTCGTCCGCGTTCTCGACCCGGAGCTTGATCTCCCCGGTCCGTGGGTCGCGATGGAGGACGCGCATGGACGCCGGAAGAAGGGGGCGGACCTTATTTGTCGCTATCGACCGGGCGGCGGAGAGAGGCAGGGTCATCCAGTCCCGTTAACATGTTAACGGGACCTCGGCAGAGTGCGGGCCACCCACGCCTGGGGTACTTTCACCCATCTGGAGGAAACAGCTATTATATGGCTGTGCATATGCATTATCCATGGCCGACGCGTCCGCTCCCGAGCCCACCGTCCTCCTCTCCTACGACGTCGCTGGCGAAGCCCGCTCCCTGGCCGTCCGCGTGTGCCACCTGGTCTTCGGGCGGGCCGACGGCCGCGACATGTCGCCCCCGCCGTACATCCGCCGACCGGGGGTGGTCTGGGTGGGCCAATCCGTCCTCTTGCTCCCCGCGCCCCTCGCGAACGAGCTGGCCACAAAGCTCCGCGGGCTCGGAGTCCGGGTGGCCACGGCCTCGGTCCGGATGGGTCCGGGCGAGCAGGGCGCGTTCCGGCGGGGAACGCCTCGCCGTCGAGGCGCGGGAGGAGCCCGGCCGGGAGAACCGCCGCAAGCTTCTTGCCTCGGCACCTCCATGGAACGGCCGTGAGGGATCGCTACCTGTTCTCGGCGGACCGCAAGGCGAGCGAGTACCGACGCCTGCTCGAGATCACGCCGGGCCACGCGCGGCTGCTGACCCCGTCCAAGGCGGCGGGCCAGGTGCGATGGTTCGTCTCGATCGCGCTCGCCCTGGCCTACGTCGCCATCTGGTCCTGGCTTTTCTGGTTCGTCGTAGTTGGCCTGTCGCTCGCGGGGGTCGCCCCCGTCGCGGCCTGGGTCCTCTTCGGCGCGTTCTCCGTGCTCTGGTTTGTAGGAGGCTTCCTCCTGTTCCTCTGGTGGGACCGGCGGAGCCTCCCCCTCCTCGCGGACGCGCCGGGGCACTCCTTGGAGTTGGTGCTGCTCGGAGCTCGCTCCTTCGGCACGTTTCAAGACGTCCGTGCGCGGACCCCCTGGGGGGAGGAAATCCACCTCGTCGTCGACGCGCGCGAGCCGCGGTTCTGGGAGGCCGTGCGGCTCCTCGAGGGGAGGGCCGCGAGTTCCGGTTAACATGTTAACCAAAGGGCCGACAGTCGGGCGGGGCGGCCCATGGCCTTCGGCGCACGAGAAGTTCGGAAGGCGGGCAGGCAATCCCTTCCGGGTGTTCCTGGCGAGCGCGGCCTCCCGGGTCTGATTCCAGAGCAGGACGACGAAGCGTCTGCCACGGAGAGCCGACTTACCTCTACCCGCCTTCGGCGGAGGGTTGGGCGTCCCCCCTCATAAGGAGGCGGGCTCGGCTATCACCTGTGGTACTCGAAGCCGAGACTACCGGATCACGCCGTAGCCGATGAGGCGCCACTTGCCGCCGATCCGCCGCGACACGGCGACGCGCTGGCCGGGCTCCGCGACGACGGGAATCTTCAGGCTCATGTCCGCGAGGCTCTCCCGCGCGGAGGTCACCACGCCCACCGTGGTGGCCGTGCCCACGGACACCATGAGCGGCTCCGACGTCTTGATGCCCTCCACCTGGAGCTCCTCCTCCGTGCCGACCACGCGCTCGAGGAGGTGGACCTCCACGGACAGCTTGGCCATGATCTCGGGGAGCGTGCCCGGAGGCCCGACGACGCGGCCCACGAGCCCGTCCGACTTCGTGAGGACGGGGTCCAGGTTCGTGCCGATGGCGATCAGGCCGCCCGGGCGCGCCTCCTTCCGCGACGCGCCGCCGCTGTGCAGGCTCCGGATGGACGTCGTGAGGTTCTGCCACTCCGTCTTGTTGCCCACGCTGACCTGGCGGCCGGGCGAGATCTCCACCTCGTCGCCGACGCGGATGTGGCCCTGGATGAGGCTGCCGCCGAGGACGCCGCCCACGATCTTCTCCGGCGGGATGCCGGGCTGGTTGATGTCGAACGAGCGGGCGACGTACATCTTGGGCGGCTTGGCCTCCTCGCGGGGCCGCGGCGGGATGGTCTGGTAGAGGAGCATGAGGAGCACGTCCAGGTTCACCTCGTGGTGGGCGCTCACGGGGACGATGGGGGCCTTCTCCGCCACGGTCCCCTTCACGAACGCCTCGATCTGCCGGTGGTTCTCCTGGGCCTGCTTCGGGTCCACGATGTCGATCTTGTTCTGCACGACGACGATCTTGTCCACGCCGATGATGCCGAGGGCCATGAGGTGCTCCTTGGTCTGCGGCTGCGGGCACTTCTCGTTCGCCGCGATGACCAGGAGCGCACCGTCCATGAGGGCCGCGCCGCTCAGCATGGTGGCCATGAGGGTCTCGTGGCCGGGCGAATCGACGAACGACACGATCCGGAGGAGTTCGCCCTTCACGTTGTGGATCTTGCACGTCTCCGAGGTGCCGTAGCACGCCGGCTCCTCGCATTGCGGGCACTTGTAGATGGCCATGTCCGCGTAGCCCAGGCGGATGGAGATGCCCCGCTTGATCTCCTCGGAGTGGCGGTCCGTCCGCTCCCCGGTCAGGCGCTCCGTGAGGGTCGACTTCCCATGGTCCACGTGCCCGACGACGCCGATGTTGACCTCCGGCTGGCCCGGAACCTTCATCGCGCCTGCTCCTTCCACGCGTCCTCCAGAGACTTGGGGCCGCGCTGGACGATCTTCAGGTTGAGCTGGAGGATGTCCGGGGAGATCGTGTTGCCCCGGACGGTCTTCTTCTTCCGCATCCCGGGGCGCGGGGGATGGAAGCCGACGCCGCCGCTCACGAGGAGCCGCTTGCGACGCGGGCCAGGGAGGTCGGGCCGCATGGGGAACCCGTCCTTGTCGCTGCCGCCCGTGACCAGGAGCTTGTAGCCCGGCAGGCCGACGTAGAGGCCGTCCACCTCGTCGCCGATCTTCTTGCCGACCAGGGCGCTCGCGTAGTGACCCGTGATGTCGTGCTTGTACGTCCTGCCGCTCTTCGGGTCGGCGATGATCGCTTTGAACTCGGCCATGAGGAATCTCCCGCGGAGGCACGCGTTGATACGGGCCATTCATAAAAGGGTTTTGGGGCCGCCCGACGTCCGCGGTTCACGCGGGTCCGGAACGCGGCGCGCCGACGTCGGAGAACAGGCCCAGGATCCCGCCGAGCTCCGCGTACAGGGCGACGACCCGGCGGCCCTCCTCCGCGGACAGGTCCGGGAGGTCCTTCAGCGCCTCCGTCATCTGCTGGAGGCGGTACACCGCGTCGGGCGTGTTGAAGTCGTCGTCGAGCACGGCCGCGAGCTCCTCCTCGAGCCACTGATGGGCCTCCGCGACCTCCTCCACGGACGCCACGACGCCCGTTCCGATCGCCCAGACCGGCTCGTAGGC
>DUJI01000299.1 GCA_013329855.1 Thermoplasmata archaeon
GACGGCGCGCCCCCGGGCCTCGCCTTCGGCACGACGGACTCCCTCGGAGAGCGGGTCCAGCGCAAGCTGCCCCGGTCCAAGGTGGTCAAGTGCTTCAACATCGTGAACCACGGGATGATGACCCGGCCGAAGATGCGGGAGGGCATCCCCGACATGCTCATCTGCGGCAACGACCAAGCCGCGAAGCGCCAGGTCGCGAAGCTCCTCAAGGGGTTCGGCTGGAACGACCCCATCGACGTGGGCGGCATCGAGGGCGCCCGATGGCTCGAGGCCTGGGTGCCCCTCTGGGTGCGGATCGCTGGCGAGATGGGCAGCTGGAACGTGGCCCTGAAGATCCTGCGGTCGTGAGCGGCCTCACGGCACGAGGTGCGTGACCCAGACCACGTAGCCCAGGAGTCCGAGCCAGAAGACGGCCAGGGCGGCGAGCACGAGGCCCACCGCAATCCAGGCGGGCGGCGCGTCCTCCCCGGCCTCCTCCCAGAGCGCGTAGACGCTCGGGATGCGGAGGACCTCCTTCTCCAGGCCTCTCGCCTTCCCGGCCCACCGCCTCGCGGCGAGGCCGACGCGCCGCGCGAGGCCCAGCCACCCCAGGAGCAGGACGAGGTTCAGCACGCCGACCACGAGGAACGTGGCCGAGTCCTCGTTCACGGACAGGAGCTCGATCAGGAAGAGCGTGCTCACCGCGGCGAGAAGGGAGCCCGAGAGGGCGAGGACGGACTCCTCGTGCCGCTTCCTCGCCAGGAGGGCATCCAGCTGCGCGCGGGCGTCCCAGGAGGGCGCGGCCATGGCATCCGGGGCCGGGAACCGGCCTCGGGCACTTGAAGGCGGCGGACCGGTTGTCGACCCCTGATAACGAGGAGGCCGCCCCACATCCCCGTCATGTCCGGGACGCCGCGGAGATATACGATACATAGGACGGGTTGATGACGCTCCTCCACCTTTCCCTCTCCTCCAAGGCTCGCATCCTCCGCGAGGGCGGCGCGAGCTTTCCGCGAGAGTTCCGCATGCTCGTCATCGGGAACATCTACGGGCACGGGTTCGGGGCTGAGCAGGCCGCGAGACTGGAGCAGGCGGGGTTCACCTTGCGCATGCCGCCCTCCCGCTACGCGGGCTCCCAGGTCTGCCGCTTCATCGACTTCGAGGACGGTCCGGCCCTCGAGCTGATCGAGGTGGAGGATCCGAAGGCCTACCTGGACTTCGTCCCCAACGGGATGGCGCCCTATGCGCCCGGCATCTCCCTGGTCGTCCCCGACTGGGCGGAGCGCGACCTCGCGTACTTCGACCGGAAGCACGCCATGTACGACCCGTACCGCCTCCACGTGCCCTACGACGGCTCCGACGATCCGTCGAAGCCCGGATGGAACTACCTGAACTTCGCGACGCCCCTGGTGCCCGGCGTCTTCGTCTGGCTCACGAAGCTGGACGAGCCCCCGCCCCGGCGGCCCCTCGTGCCCCGGCACCCGAACGGCGCGATCGGCGTGCGCGGCCTCGTTTTCGACGGCGACGTGACCACGCTCCAGCACCTCGCGCGGGTCGCGGAATCCGACCCGGAGGGCGGGGCCCTGACCCTGGAAGGCGTGACCCTGTGGCCCAAGACCTCCCTGCACGACGTGCCCCGGATCCGCGGCAAGGCGTTCCCCCTGCTCGCCGTCGTCCTGGAGACGACGGACCTCTCCCTCCTTCCGCGGGAGCTCCGCGAAGACCGCGCGACGACGTTCGAGTCGCGCGACGCGGTCCACCTCGAGACGAACGACCTGGCCTGGGACCTCCTGATTACGGAACCCGACCCGGAGCGCCCCGCGAGGCGGTTCCCCACCCATGCCGCGCAGGCGCCGCAGTACCGACGGGCGGGCGAAGTCGGCCGACGCGCCTGAGCGTCGCGGTGCCGTGGGGTTCTCATCCTCAGGAGCGGAAACAGAATTTCGGAGCTCCTAACGACAGCGAAGCGGGTTTCGGATAGGCTGAACCGGGAGGCGTCCGGTTACCGCGCGGGAAGCGGATGCAGGCCTGCCGATCCCCACCAGCGCCGCCCTCGACCGGCGGGAAGAAGGTGAACTTGATGTTGAGCGCCGTGGCCGTCCTCCTGGCGGCCGGAGCCCCGGCCCTCCCGGGCACCGGGGGTCCGGCCGTGATCGCAGGGACGAGTGGGACGAATGGAACCAATGGGACGAACGGGGCCACGGGTGCCACGGGTCCGCAGGGTCCCCAGGGCCCCGCAGGCAACGGAACCCCCATGTCGAGCCTCCTCGCCTTTGGGACCGTGTCCGTCGGCTCGGGCTGCACGAACGCGAGCTCGGCCGCTACCATTGCGGTCCCGTCCAAGGGCAACGTGACGATCACGGCGAGCTTCTCGATCGAGGTCATCCACACGTCCGGAGCTGGGGACACCATTGCGGTATTCGCGAGCGCGTCCCGCTACGGCGGCTGCTCCGATTCCGCGGGCTACGTGGGCATCCCCAGCGGGGCCGCCCCGGGCTCGTTGGCCTACATCACCCTCGCGACCGGGTACATGGTGTTCTGTCCGGGCTGGGCCGCACGCCTCGGGCCGAGGTCCTCGGATCCCGGTCTCTTTCCGCGGCAGCGCGGATTCCAAAGGGACGCCCGGGTTCGCGAGGCCGCGCAGTCCGCGGCGTGGGTCACCCAAAGTTGATATGCCGTCCGGCGCTAGATAGCCCATGGCGAGCTTCAAGTGCAGCGACACCGGGATGCAGTGCGGCTTCGAGGTGCACGGCGCGGGGTCCAAGGATGAGGTGATGCAGATCGCCGCGACCCACGCGAAGCACACCCACGGCCTGGCGTCCATCCCCGCCGAAATGGCCTCCAAGGTCGCCGCCGCAATCAAGCTGTGACGCCGCGACCTCGGCCGTCCGCCGGAAAAGGTAAGGCCTGAGCCCCGTTCCCTTCCCCGATGGTGGACATCCAGCCCTTCGTCCTCGTGCTCGTGGTCGCCGCCATCGTCGCGGTCGCCACGAAGTACGTGCGACTCCCCTACACGATCGCCCTGGTCCTCGCGGGCCTCGCGATCGGCTTCACGGGGCTGGGCAGTCTGGGGACCCTCCCGACCCTGACGGAGGACCTCGTCTTCTACATCTTCATCCCCGGGCTGATCTTCGAGGCCGCGATCGCCCTGGACATCCGCCACCTCCGGGAGAACCTCTGGGAAATCATCGCCCTCGCGTTCCCCGGGGTCGTCGTCTCGACCCTGCTCGTGGGCCTCCTCGTCCACTACCTCGTCGGGATGGACCTCGCGGCGGCCCTCCTCCTGGGCGCCATGCTCTCCCCCACGGACCCCGTCTCCGTGGTCGCCCTGTTCAAGGAGATCGGCGCCCCCGTCCGCCTGCGGACCGTCGTGGAGGGCGAGGCCCTCTTCAACGACGGCACGGGCGTCGTCACGTTCCTCGTCGTGCTCCTCCTCCTGCGGACGGGGCAGCTCCAGATCGACGTGGCCGCGCTCGAGTTCGGCAAGGAGATCCTCGGCGGCCTCCTCGTGGGCGGGATCGCCGGGTACGCGACGTTCCAGCTTCTCAAGCCCATCGACGACCGCTTCGTGGAGACCATGTTCACGATCATCCTGGCGTTCGGGGCCTTCGTCGTGAGCGGCCTCCTCGGGGTGAGCGGCGTGATCGCCGTCGTCGTGTCGGGCCTGATCATCGGCAACTACGCGGCCTCCCGGGCCATGTCGCCGACCTCCCGCCTCGCCATGATGAGCTTCTGGGAGTTCATGGCGTTCCTGCTCAACTCGGTCCTGTTCGTCCTCATCGGCTTCGAGGTCCACGAGATCCTCGTGTCCGAGCTCACGCCGGCGTCCCTGGTCCCCGCCCTGGCCGCGATCGGCCTCGCGGTCGTCGCGGTCCTCATCGCCCGCGCGGCCGTCGTCTACGGCGTCACGAGCCTCATCTCCCGCTTCCGCGCCTCGACGCCGCGGCCCTGGCGCCACGTGCTCTTCTGGGGCGGCCTCCACGGCTCCATCCCGATCGCCCTGGCCCTGGCCCTGCCGCGGGTCGGCGAGCCCGGCGCTCCCGCCATCTTCGCACAGATCGTGCCGGGGATGGGGCTCACCGTGCGGGACGCGATCGTCGTGCTCACGTTCGGCGTCGTCCTCGTGTCCCTGACCGTCCGGGGACTCACCATTCGCCCGCTCATGCGCCGCCTCGGCTTCTTCGAGATCCCCCAGAAGCGGCTCGAGTACGAGCGCCTCACGGGCGAGCTCGTGAGCCTGGAGGTGGCCAGCGCGGAGCTCGACGCGATGCACCGCTCCCGGGAGGTCGGGACCGAGGTGTACCTGGCCGCGAAGAAGGACTACGACGAGCGCATGGCCGCACTGAACCAGCAGATGGAGAGCCTCGTCGCGGGCCACGGCTTCCTGCGGGACGAGCAGCGGAGCCGCGTCCTCCGCAGCGGCCTCATGGCCCAGCGGAGCGCGATCCAGTCCCTCCGCGCCTCTGGGCGGCTCACGGACGCGGCCGCGGAGAACCTCCTGGTTGACCTCGACAAGCGCCTCGTCGCCCTAGACGCGTCTCCTCCCAAGAACGGATCCAAGAACGACGCGACCTGAGCCCGCGAGCCGAGGGTCCGGAACGGGTGCCCTGGGTACCCGCCTCAACGGTCACGGGGTCGCGGTCGGCGGCGCGTGCCCTTCGCCCGGTCTCCTTGGCCCGCTACCCCACGCCCGCTCGGGTCGCCTGCCAGTGCGCCGCGCCCCCGATACGAATCGGCTCGACGCGGCCTTGCTTCGCGAGCCGGCCCAGCGCCCGGGTGACGTCCGAGTCCGTGCGACCCAGGACCCGGGCGAGCTCCCGCAACGGCGCGGGACCGTGGCGGCGCAGGTAGTCCACGAGGTCCCCGGGACGCTGCCTGGGGACGCCGGCTCCTGCCAGGAAATCGATCGCGGCCTCCACGACGGTCGGATCGAAGGCGT
>DUJI01000064.1 GCA_013329855.1 Thermoplasmata archaeon
GGGCCCGCGCGGCCTCTCGGGCCTCCCCCAGGGCGGCCTTATGCGCCGCGAGGTCCACTTGGAGTGACCGCGCCGCGCCGCGGAGCCGCTCTCCTTCGTCCGCGAGCGCGCGGAGGAGATCCCCGAGGCCCCGACTCGGGAACAGCGCGGCGACGAGGACATAGCCCGGGAAGAAGAAGACAAGGAGGAGCGCCCACAGCGTGCCGATCCCGGTGACCAGGATCCCAGCGCTCACGAGGGCCGTGTAGGCGAGTGCCGCGATGAGGTCCCAAGGTCTTTCCTGAAAGCGAAGGCGCACCCTCGAGCCCCTCCCGCTGAAAAGGTCGGCGAGTATAAATAGCGTTAGTGAGACTGTGCCAGGCCCCTCCCTGTTTGCACGGTACCGCAGCGTCATCCGGCTGTGGAATCGCGCCCGGGCGATTCGGCTCGGTGTCTGAGCACGCTGCGACCGATCCTTCCGGTGTCACCTTGGTCATCGCGACCACGCAAAGGCTAACTGGCCCCTCGCATGTGCCCCTCCCCGTGG
Source organism: Thermoplasmata archaeon (assembly GCA_013329855.1). Taxonomy (GTDB): domain Archaea; phylum Thermoplasmatota; class Thermoplasmata; order RBG-16-68-12; family RBG-16-68-12; genus RBG-16-68-12; species RBG-16-68-12 sp8695u. Next base: position 527 of record DUJI01000064.1, read on the forward strand.
GCCTGAGCGTGGAGGTCGAGCGGCTGGCGCTGCGCGCCGAGCGGCCCCTGCGAAGGCGCCTGGTCTTCTTGGGCCACTACCTGATCGTGCTCGTTGCCGCGGAAGCCCTCCTCGCCGTCGCGGAAGTGCCGGAACAAGCCACGCTCGTGGTTGTCGGGATCCTGCTGGACGTGTACCTGCTAGTCAGCCTGCCGATCGAGGCGGCCTGGCTTGCGACGAAGGACCGTCCACTCGCCGCGTTCCTCGGCGCGCTGGTGCTCCCGCCCATCCTGCGGGTCGTGAGCCTCTCTACGCCCCTATCCCCCTTCACCATGGTTCAGTGGCTCGCGATCGTCAGCGTGCCCCTCCTACTCGCTTGCTTCGCCGTAATGCGGGCCCTGGAGCTGCGACCGCAAGACGTGTTCGTCGGCCTGGGCGACCGGCGGCTCATCGGGCTCAACGTCGCGGTGGCCGCCTCCGGTCTGGGACTCGGCTATGGGGAGTACCGGCTGCTCCACGTGGCCCCATGGCTGACGACCCGAGGCGCCGGGGACTTCGCTTTTGCTGCGTTCGCCATCTTCCTCGCCACGGGCCTTGCGGAGGAACTCATCTTCCGGGGCATCCTCCTGAGCACGGGCGTCAGGCTCCTGGGTCGCCGCGGCGCCTTGCTGTACGTGGCCGTCGTGTTCGCGTCCCTCCACATCGGCTTCCTCTCCGTACCCTACGTCCTGGTGGCCTTCGCCGTGGGTCTCGCCTTCGGCCTCGTCGTCCTCGTGACGAAGACCCTGTGGGGAACCGTCGTGGCCCACACGCTCGCCAACGTGGCGCTCTACTTGGTCTTCCCCCTCGGACTCTGAGTGCGCAGGGAGTCCTCCGCCGCACGGAGGCCGGGAGAACCAGGCTATCGAGACGGCGGCTTCTACGGCGCCCGGGAGTGCTCAGAGGACTTCCCAGATCTTCACGACCACGATGGTCGCGAACACCGCGAGCAGGGCCAGGATGGGCGCGGTCAGGACCTTGGACAGGAACAGCATGCGGGGGTCCTCCCGCCGGCCGAACCCCCTCGAACCCACGGCTTCCCGGACAACTAGGAGAAGGATGAGCGTGGCGATGGCCACGATCCCCAAGATCCCAGCGTCCATCCCCGTGATGGCCACGGTTGTGGCCGGCGAGACGACGCTAGTGCCCATCCGACCCCCCGCAGGGCCTGATCGTTCCCGAAACCGCGAAGACGGCCGATTCCACTCGATGCTCGATCATGGTTGCGCCGACGCGAGGAAGAGCGAGGCGGCCGCGTACGCGATGAGGCCGCCCCAGCCGTAGGCGAAGGTCAGGATGAAGAAGGTGTTGATCACGTAGTTCGTCTGGAGGAAACCCCCCACGCCGGGGAGGAATGCCGCGCTGATGCCCGCGAAGAGCACGCTCGTGATGCAGGGACCCGCGAGGGTGAGCCACACTCGATGCGCCCGGCCCCTCCGGAGGCTCTCGGGTTCCGGCGAAGTCGGGGTGGCGCGAACCTCGACCCGTTCCCGCACGGTGGTCAGCACCGCCCCCGGACTCGTCTCTCCGCTTGCCGCATGATCGAGGGACTGGAGCAGGCGCTCGATGTCCGGGTTGGCCCCGCCGGTGGAAGCCTCCGGGGTGCGCCTCGGGCTCGAGGCGGTCACGAGCTGGCCGGCGGTCTCGGGCCTTCCAGTTCGGACAATGAAGACGCCGGCAAGGACGAGCATGCTGACCAAGACCGTGCTCGCGACGAGCGTCGTGGCGTAGGCCCAGAGGCTCAGGGTCTCCAAGTACCAGGGTTCCGAGGTGCCGATGGCAGTCCAGAGCGCGCCGAGCCCCACGGCCAGCAGATAGACCTCGAAGATCGCAGCCAGGTCGCCGACCAGGAGACGAAACGCCATGGACCGGAGAGGATGGGAGCCGCGACTACATAAAACGTTGGCGGGGGCGAGCGTTCTGAGGCGCGGAGCGAGCTCGATTGCCCCCGCTTTGCGACCCGGGCATCGCTACCACTGCCTCTGCTGAGCGCTCGCGGAAACGGGCGGCGTAGTCCCCGCCATTCTCGGGGACCGGACGGTCCGATTCGCGCCTAGCTTGTGCCTACGCAGCCCGGGGTGAACACGTCGTTGTTGTACAGGTCGAGGGTGTACGCCAATCCGACCATTTCCTGTCCCGCGGAGCCGCTCGCCGGCACACGGAGAGGCAGCCGGCCCGCATAGTCTGCCAGGAGGGCGTCCGCGTCCCAGAGCGTCCCGGTGATCGAGGCGGGATCCGTGCCGTCGGCAAGGTTGAGCTTGGCGGCGATGAGCTGGTGGGCCAGAATCAGGCTGGCGTCCGTTCGCACCGGCGTCTTGAGCAGCGTCATGAGCTCCGCCATGGTGTAGACCTTGCCGCCGATCGTCAGGCTGTCCACGGGCCACGCGTCCGGATGGTTCTTCCAGTACCCGGGCGTCCGCGGGCATCCTTCGCCGGGCGGGGGAACCACGACGATTGCGAAGGGATTCTTGAAGGCCCCGCCCGACGAGAGGATCGTCTGCGTGCCGCTGTCAACGTCGATTCGGACGACCCGCTTGTTGAAGTCGGCGACCACGATAGTGCCGTCCTCGAACGCCAGGTCGCTGGGATCGTAGAGCTTGTCACTGGAGTAGGCGACGGTCTGCGTTCCGTCTTCCGGGTCGACCATGATGATCTTGCCATCGTTCGTCGAGCTCCGGACGATTTGGTCGGCCACGAGGATGCTGCCATCCGACGCAATCGCGAGGCCGGTCGGGTTCACGAAGTAGCCACCCGACGAGACAAGGGTCTGGTCGCCCGTCGTGACATCGACCTGGATCACGGCTCCGTCCGTGCCGCCGCCCCAGTCCACCACGAAGAGGCTACCGTCCGGCGCGAACGCGAGGTCGACCGGGTCGATGAGCAGGTCTCCGTGGGAGATCAAGGCCTGGGCGCCGGAGACCGGGTCCACTCGGAAGAGGCTCCCGTCTGCGGTCGTGACTCCGGTTGCCGCGGATCCCTGGTCCGTGACGTAGAGGTCGCCGTCGGGCGCGAAGGCGATCCCGGAGGGGAACTCGAACTGGTCGTCGGTTGAAACGACGGTCTGGGTCCCCGTGTCGGGGTCGACCCGGACCACGGCGGCTTCGCTGGTCGACGTGGGCACCCAGTTGCCGCTGGCGACCCACAGGTTTCCGTCGGGGCCAATGGCGATTCCCAGGGGGAACCCCAGCGCCCCTCCCGACGTGACCAACGTTTGCGTCCCGGTGGTGGGATCGATCCGGAACACGGCGTTCGCGCTGTCGTCCGTGACGTAGATGTCTCCTGGGACAAGCCCGGAGGGCGTCGCGGGTGACGCGGCGGCCTTACCCGGTAAGACCGCGAGCAGCGTCACTGCCACCAAGATGCCCACAACGAAGGCTGGCTTCATACCTCCACCCACTCCTCACCCCGCTGCGGTCAAGCGCGGCGCTGTCCGCGGCGAGCCTTCCCCATTCGGTGACCGCTGTATCTATAGGTTCCCGCAATACCGTACGGGCGCGCCGCGCGGGAGGTATTCTCGGATACGAGAACCGTCACTATCTGGTGCCGACTCGCGTCCGATCCAAGGACGCGGGCAGCCGACCCGATGCAGGGCGGCGAACGACCGCCACGCGGCCCCGGCATGCTCCGCCAGGGCGAGCTCGTCTAGCACGGCTGGGAGCTCGAACCGTGGATCATCGCTCTCCCGCCCCACCCCATGTGGACCGCCAGGCCAGCCGAGTCACCCCGTCGGCGGGACGGAGTCAACTCGCCCGGAATCGGCGCCCGGCCTCAAGGCTGGGCCCCATCCAAGAGTCGGGATGGGCTTCGCTCACACCATTGCAGCCCAGGCTCGAGAAGGGTCGTCCGTGAGTCGGGCCGTGTCGGATACGCGCACTCAAAAGACGGAGATCCGCAGCGTTGGACCGCGCCGGGACCTACGTGGATTCAGCCAACGAGGCCACACGCAGGAACGCTCTGGAGGTCGCATGTGCAGACTGTCGTGGAAGCGCTGGATTCGAGTGAGGCACGGGGGCACCTCGAGACACGCTGGCGTCCTTGCGAGCGTGAACCTGTGTGGCGACCCGCCCGGATGCCTCTCCCTCGGAGACGGCAGCGTCGGTTCGAGACGGAACGCGGGTGCCCTCGCCTTTCGACGTGCGCCAGGAACGTGACGGCCACGGAGCGCAGATCCACGACTCACCCGCAAAGGCTCTCTGGACTCGGCGCGAAGACTCGAGCCGCGAAGCCTCACAGCAGGCCGAGGGCCTTCACGTGACTCAGGAGGTCGTCGACCCTCCGCTCGTAGGTGTGGTCGGTGAGCGTGCGCTGCTGTCCTCTTCTCCCGATTTCCCTCGCCCTCTCCGGATTCGTCAGTAGTTGGCCGATCTTCTCGACGCAGTCGTCCACGCCCGAGTAGGTGATCACTTCCTCACCGGGGACGAACAGGTCTGCGAGGTCATCGGAGGCCTCCGTCACGACGCAGGCCCCCATCCCCGTGGCCTCGAACAGCCGTTTGGCCGAGGCCGACTTCTCCGCGACGTCGATGTTCTTGTGGACGACGATGAGGTGGGAACCGTAGACCGAGTACAACTCGTCGCCCCAGGCGGGCCCCCGATAGGCACGCCTCAGGGGACTGTCCTCGGGGAGGTACTGCTCACCGTGCCCGTAGAAGTCGATGGGGACGTGACGCGACAGGGCGTCGAGGAAGGCGATGCGGTCCCCGTAGTTGGGAGCGAGGTTGCCCACGAAGGCCACCCGCGGGATCCGGGCCTCCAGGGAGGGGATCCGATCGCAGATGCGGCGGTCGAACGCGTGACTAAGATGGGCGGCCCTGATCCCTCGATCCTCGAAGTGACGAACCAGGGACGGTATGCTGCTGAGGA
>DUJI01000099.1 GCA_013329855.1 Thermoplasmata archaeon
CGGCAGCACCATGTGACTTGCGACGTCGACGACGAGTGCCAAACCCTGCTGCGGATACACCGTGTTCATCATTCCCGAGATCGGGAAGATTCGGAGCCGGAGCGCGAAGGCCTCGACCAACATGAGAGCCAGCCAGAATACGGGAATGGAGTAGAGAGTCAGCGCGGACAAGGACACCGCTCGGTCCATGAACGACCCCTTCTTCATGCCGGCCTTGGTGCCGAGCAGGATTCCGAGACCGACCGAGACAAACCAAGCCGTGAGCATCAGGAGGAGTGTGGGGCCGAGCCTCTCGACCACGATGTCGAGGACGGGACGATGCTGCTGATAGGAGGAGCCGAGATTCCCGTGGAGGAGGTTGAAGATATAGATGAAATACTGTTCGATCAAGGGCCTATCGAGCCCGAACTCGCGGTGTGCCCGGTCTAGGAACGCCTGACTCGCTGTCGGACCTGCGATTGCGATAGCCGGATCGCCGGGTACGAGGTGGATGATCAGGAACTCGATTGTCACGATGGCAAAAAGAACCGGGATGATCTGCAGTAGGCGTGTCACTAGGTACTTGCGGAGCATGCCCGCATCAGTCTCCCGGTTCCGTCCGTGTCACCGTGTCCTTCACGGCGCTCCTGGGGGTCTTTCTTCCGGAGGCTGCCCCTCCTCCGATGGCTCCTTGGGCATCCTGGGCTTGCTTGCGCGGGTCTTTCGCACGCGCCACCAAACGAGACCCGCGACGACCACGACGGCGACAACGACCACCGCAGCAATGAGGTAGGGATCCAGACCGCCCGGTGCGGCGCTGCCAATCATCTCCGCCTTGCCAAGGTCCCACCGGTTGACTCCGGTCGTCGGTCCGAGGTTCTTCACTAGGTCGGATCGCCAGAGGTTGACGTCCTGGATGGCCGTCAGCGGGAGGACGGGCACGTTGTCGTGCAGGATCTGCTGCACCTGGTCGTACAGGGCTTTCCGTTGGGTGAAATCGGTAATCATTTTCGCCTGCGCGAACAGGTTGTTCATGGTGGTGTCGTTGAAGAAGGTGGAGCCACTCTCCCCTTCGTGGGTCGGGTCGAGCCAAGGCCACATCATGCTGGGTTCCGGTCCCACCATCGACGCGCGGAGCGCGAGCTGGTAGTCCCCGTTCACATGGACTTTGGTGAACCACGTGGCATAGTCACCCGACCAGAGGGTCAGGCAGATGCCCACCTGCGCCAGCTGTTCCTTCACGACCTGCGCCTCGACGTCCATTCCGAATAGAGGGTGGTACGCGAATTCCAGCGTCAGGCGGCATTGTCCCTGCGGGTATCCGAGCTGATCCAGGAGCTGCGTCGCCATCGCGGGGTTGTAGCCCAACTCAGCCGCGGGATTGTACCACTTGCCCTGGAGGTAGAATCCGTTCATGGGCAACGCATAGCCGTAGTACGCCTTCTGGGCCAGCTCAGTCCGGTTGATGGCATAGCCGATGGCCTGACGCAGGGTTGCATTGCTCAGGACCGAGTCCTGCGTGTTGTAGAGGAACCATGTCAGAACGCCCGACAGGGGGCGACTGACCTCGATATTCGTAATGTTGGCGATCGGCGGGATCTGTGAAAACGCCACCGGGTTGTCCGAGGTGGTCACATACTGAACGTCCCCGGACTGGAGCTCTTGGAGGGCCGTCGCGGGTTGAGGGATGACTTTGATTACGATCCGGTCAACAGGCGGCCTTCCACCCCAGTAGTCGGGGTTGGCTGCGAGGGTGATGGACTGCCCGGGAACATGTTCGACAAACTTGTACGGCCCAAGCCCGACGGGGGCCCAGTTGTACTGGTTCGACGAGACATTCGTGCCCTCATACAAGTGCTTCGGGAGGATGTTCAGTCCCCAGTTGGAGCCGAAGGCGAAGAGGGCGAGCCAGCCGGCATCCGGCGTCTTCAGCTGGAACGTGAAGTTGTACGGGTCGTTCACGACCGTGCGGTTGACGGAAGCCAGGTAGGCGATGGCCCACGAGGGCAGACTGATGGTCGTGTCCATCGTGAACTTGACGTCGTCGGCGGTGAACGGCGCACCATCATGCCACTTCAGTCCCGGCCTCAGATGGAACGTGTAGTTCAGGCCGTCGCTCGACACGGTCCAACCGCTGGCGAGCATGGGCACGATGGTTTGCCCGTCGTACCCGAGCGTGACCAAGGTCTGGTACACGTTCTGATGAACAAAGAGTCCACCGAGCGTGTCGCCCAGCAATTCATTCAGGACGCCCGGATCGGACTGCTGCGCGATTACGAGGACGGTTTCACCTTGCGCCTTCACGCCAGCCGCCGACGTGATCGCAATCGAAGACACTGCGAGAATGGTTGCCAGAACGATTGCCAGGACACGGGGGTTCGTAGACCTCCCTCCTCCTCGACTACCGGCATCGAGTCTATCCCAATTAAGCTTAACGTTCCCCGGGACCCTCCGACTTCCGCAGCGGAACCCTCTCACCGTGGCACAGATTTCGGGAATTACGGTTTGGACGAGGCGGGTTCGACGGGACGGCTTGCCAGAGGGTCAGAAGCGGCGAGTCTGGGAATCGGATATGCAGGAAACCGTTTTATTGGCCCGGGCGGTTACCGAATCGCATTGAGGACGGACAGGAGTCGCCGAAGACTGCGGGAGCTAGCCGGGCGTGCCCGATTCGCCTGGCATCGCTTTCGGAGGGAAAAGACCGCGGTCGTCGGGCTCGGCATCGTCGTGTTCTTCGCCATCTTGGCGCTCGTTCCCTGGTTGTTTGCACCCTACTCTCCCACCTCCATTGCCTTTGACCAACTCCTTCCGCCATCATCTGCCCACCTCATGGGTACAGATGATCTGGGCCGGGACGTGGCGAGTCGCATGGTGTGGGGCTCGCGCGTCTCCCTTCTGTTCGGCGTCATGGCAGCCGGACTCTCACTTCTCCTTGGCACGCTACTCGGGCTCCTCGCAGGCTACTACGGCGGCTGGATAGACCAGATTCTCTCACGCTTTTTCGAAATTATCTTAATGATTCCCGCATTCTTCCTACTGGTCATGGTGGTCGCGATATTCGGGAACAACATTAACTTCGAAATCCTGGTCGTCGGCATCACCATCTGGCCGGCCAACGCCCGGATCATGCGAGCGAGCGTACTCTCCCTGAAAGAGCGACAGTTCGTTCGGGCGGCGATTGCCACCGGCTCATCCGGCGGGGGCATAATTGTCCGCCACATACTGCCGAATGCAATCCAGCCGGTGATAGTTAACTCCAGCCTGCAGATAGGCCAGGCGATTCTGTTCGAGGCGGGCATGAGTTTTCTCGGCCTGAGCGATCCCAACGTGGTAACCTGGGGACAGATTGTCAACGTCGGGGCGTTTCATCTGATTGATGCATGGTGGCTGGCATTCTTCCCGGGGATCGCGCTGGGAGCACTCATTCTCGGTTTCAACCTAATCGGAGATGGACTCGGCGCGGTCATGGGCCGCACAGACGCCGCTGAAAGCAAGGAAGTCCCGACCGAAGTGTCCGCATGACCGTCGACATCCGCAACCTCACCCTCAAATACGCCCTTCCGGGGAGCAGAAGCGTCCGGGCTCTGACCGACGTCTCCCTGAAAGTGAACAATGATGAAATTCTGGGTGTCGTCGGCGAATCAGGATGCGGCAAGTCGACCCTGGCCTACACGGTTGTCCAGGTCCTGCCGAAGAACGCATCCATCACCGGGGGCAAGGTCCTGCTTGATGGGAGGGATCTGCTCAGACTTGATGAACACCAGCTGGAAGATGTCCGCTGGACCAAGATCGCGATGGTGTTCCAGAGC
>DUJI01000205.1 GCA_013329855.1 Thermoplasmata archaeon
GCCGCCCGAGATGAGGACGTCGACGCCGGACGCGTGCACGTCCGTGGGCAACTGCCCCGTGGCCTGGTACGCGTCGATGAGGGCCAGGGCACCGTGGGCGTGGGCCGCGCGGGCGATGCGCGCGAGGTCCTGGATCGCGCCGCTCGTGAAGAACACATGGGACGTCGCGACGGCCGCGGTGCGGTCGTCCACCGCGGTCTCATACGCCTCGGGCGGCACGGAGATGCCGTCTGCCGAGGGGACGATCACCCGCTGCACGCCGGGCTTCACGGCCCACTGGTACGCGACGGTCGGGAAGTCGAGATCGGAGAAGACGACCTGGGGCCTCGCCGCGTAGTCGAGGGAGCTCGCCACGGAGGAGAGCGCGACGGACACGCTCGGCGCGAGGCCGACCTCTTCCTTGTCCGCGCCGATCACCCGGGCGAAGCGCGCGCGGAGACCGTCCAGCTCGCCCATCCACGTGGAGTACCACGCGGTCGCGCCGTGCTGCTCCCACTCGTCGAGGAACCGGCTCTGCGCCGCGCGGACGCGCCGCGAGAGGGCGCCCAGGGAGCAGGTGTTCAGGTAACGCGTGCTCTGGAAGATCGGGAACTCGTCCCGCCACGCGGTCCAGTCCATGGGTCCCCGAGGCGCACCCGAGGAAAAAGGCTTGCCGCTTCAGGGGAATCCGCACGAGAACAACGGGACACGACGGAAAGGGGTGCGGAGGCGGTGTGGCACCGCCTCCGCTGGAAAGGTTACGGCTGCGGCGGCACGGGTGGCTGGGCCGGCGGCATGGGCGGCTCCTGCTTCCTGCGGCTCCGCACAACGAGCGCGAGGGCCACTAAGACCAGGACCACCAGGATCACGAGGCCCACGACCAGGGCGCCGTAGCCCGCAGGCGGCGGCTGAGGCGTCGGATTGGAAGGGGGCGTCGAGGCCGGTACGAACTCCAGATCCGTCATGGCGTCCACGGAGACCGTGGGGTCGTGGACGATCGTCCCGCCTCCCACGTAGTTCAGGCCCACGAGGAGCACGAAGCCGTAGTAGAGACCGCGGGCGTCCGCGTAGGAGAACCTCCAGCCGCCCTCGACCTGGCCGAGGACCGTGCTGTTCGCCCCGTCCACGGTGTCGTTGGAGGCCCACAGGAAGCGCGCGATGTGCGTCCAGTTGCCGCCGAAGTCCAGGTTCGGGCTCTTGAAGACGTGCGGGCTCGTGTACGCGCCCGTGCTGTTGTCCGCCGTCTCGTTGCCCGCGGCGGTCTCGTAGGTCGCCGTGCCGTCGTCGCCTTGGCGGTGGACCAGGAGGTTCCAGCCCGCGACGACCGCGGGCGGGACGTAGTTCGCGACGACCGTCCCGACCTCCAGGAGGAGGCGGCGCAGGGCCGGGTTGTTGTCCCGGTTGTCGTAGGTCCAGCCCGAGATGAACTGGTCCCACTTCAGGTCGTAGTGGATCGTCTTCACGCTCGCGAGGACGAGGTCCTGCATCTGCACGACGTTCGTGATCACGTCATGCCCGAGGACGCGGGAGACCGTCACGTTCCACTGGGGCACGCTGACGTTCGTGTCCCGAACCAAGGAGGCGTTCAGGTGGAACGTGTAGTTGACCACGGGAGGCGTGCCGGGGAGCTTCCTCTTCGTCGTAATGTTGTAGTACGCGAGGTTCGTCGCGTTGAGACTGAAGCTCCACGTGCGGTACGTGGACCCCGTCGTCCGCGTGACGGGGCTCGGGACCCAGTTCGTGCTCAGGTTGACGAACTTGTACCCGACGTCCCCCGTGAAGGCATAGTTGGACCAGGAGCCGCTCGTCGCGTTGTACGTCCGGGTGTAGTTGGCGACCCCGTCGTTCGTGTTGTCACGGTACTCCGTGAGGTTCTGGAGCTGGGCCGCGTAGATCGTGTACACCTTGATCGGCTGGTTGGTCACCAGCTGTGTGCCGTTGGCCCAGTACGCCTGGCCCACGCCCAGGTAGCGGGCCTTGATCGCGACCACGTAGATGTTGTTCGCGTGGGTCGCGTTGCCCCAGACCACGCCGAAGGCGGAGTCGTTCCCGAACTGGATGAACCGATAGTCCCCGCCGCCGAAGGCGGACGTGGAACCCGCGCTCTCGATCAGCAGGCCACTGAGATTCGTCGTGGCGGCCTGAGCCGGGGGCGCCGTCGCGAGAAACGCGACGGCGCTCACGGTCAGCAGGAGGGCCACGAGCAGGGTGAATGCGCGCATCCCGCCTACTCCATGTGAGGTCCGCCGCGGGATTCTCGCTACTTGAACCCTTCGGCGCGATTGTCACTCCCGATTTCGTTCCAAGCGCGCCTCGCGCCGGGAGGGCGCGCGGCAAAAGCCTTAGGGCACGGGCCCCTTCGTCGGGCCGTGCGCTACCGGACCCTGGGCAGGACCGGCCTCCGCGTGTCCGAGGTGGGCTTCGGCGCGTGGGCGATCGGCGGGAACGCCCACGGCAACTCGTACGGTCCCACGGACGACGGAATCTCGCGGGAGGCCGTGCGGAAGGCCGCGGACGTGGGCTGCAACTTCTTCGACACGGCGGACGTGTACGGCTGGGGGCACAGCGAGGAGATCCTCGGGGAGGCGCTCGAGGGCCGCCGAGACGACGTCTTCCTGGCCACCAAGGTGGGCGGTGACTTCTACCACGGCGGCGTGCGCATGAACTTCGACCCCGCGTACATCGCCTTCGCCCTCGAGCGCTCGCTTCGGAGGCTCCGCACGGACCGTGTCGACCTGTACCAGCTCCACAACCCGCCCGCGGAACTCATGGCCGATCCGGCCACGTACGAGGCCCTCGAGTCCCTGAAGGCGGAGCACAAGATCGACCACTACGGCGTCTCCATCCACGAGCCCCTGGAGGGGACGCTCTGCCTGGAGTCGGGAAAGCCCGAGACGCTCCAGATTCCGTTCAGCCTGTTCCGCCAGGAGTGGATCGACGAGCTCCTCGCGGCGGCGCGGAAGGCGAACGTGGGGATCATCGCGCGGGAACCGCTGGGCAACGGGTTCCTGGCGGGCGGCCTCCGGTCCGACGCGACGTTCCCGGCGGGGGACATCCGATCCCACTGGCCCCGCCCCATGGTGGCCAACCGCGTGTCCGCGGCCGAGACGCTTTCCTTCCTGGCCGCGAACGGTCGGACGCGCGCCCAGGCGGCCCTCCGCTTCGTCCTCGCGTTCCCCGAGGTCTCCGTCGCGATTCCCGGCGCGAAGACGCCAAGGCAGGCTGAGGAGAACCTGGCGGCCTCGGACTCCCTCCCTCTGACCGCGGACGAGGTGGACCGGGCCCGTCGATTGCATGCGCGAGACTTCGGCCTCCAGGGGCCCTCGTGAAACCTTTTAGCCGAACCGCCGACTTGTCGACCCCGGAGCGGCCCCGGAGATGCGGTCTCGAGCGGATCTCGTGTCGAGCTTGAGGAGCCTCGGCCTCCTCCAGGACCCGCGAGTGGAGCGGGCCCTCCGGGACATCGACCAGGAGCGGTTCCTCCCCGAGGAGCTCGCTTCCCTGGCCTACGCGGACATGCCCCTGCCCGTCCTCGCCGCCCCGGGCTCGACGACGATGCCGTCGGCCCGGTGCCTCGTCTCCGCGGTCGGTCTGCTCGAGCCCGCGCCCGGTCTGCGGATCCTCTTGGCGGGAGCGCGGGGCGGCTTTCCGGTCGCCCTCCTCGCGTCGATCACCACTCCGGAGAACCTTGTGGTCGCGGAGCGGGACGACGCGCTGCGGAAGGTCACGGAGGAACGCCTGGGCGCGGCCGGCCTGGACCGAGTCCGCATCGTGGCCGAGCCGCCCTCCGAGGCCTTCGACCGCATCCTGGTCATGGACCACCGGCGGACGACCCTCACGGAGCTCGTCCCTCTGCTCGCGGACCCAGGCACGCTGATCTCCCGCGGACGCGGCGTCCACGACCTCACCTTCGTGAAGATGGTCCGCCAGGGCGGGGAGAACCTCCAGTTGGCCTTCAACGAGGCGCCGTCGCGGGTCGCGGCGGGGGGCCGGGGCTCGGAGCACATGGCCTCCGTGGACTTCGGGCGCCTGTTCGCGGTGGAGGACCTGCTCACCCACGCCTGGGAGGACCGGATCACGGGCCACTACGACCAGCACTTCCAGGACGTGGCGGACGAGACGTTCTCCGGAGGGCCGCTGGACGCCTCCTCCTTCGACGCAGCGGCGGAGCCGCGCAAGTGGGCGGCACGGCGGGCCTTCCAGGTCGCATACATCCTGCAGAGCGCCGGAGAACTCGAACGGGCCGCGGACGCCTACGAACGCTCCCTGCAGCTTACGCCCACGGCCGAGGCGAGCACGTTCCTCGGTTGGACATACAGCTTCATGGGTCGCTACGAGGACGCCATCGCATCCTGCCACCGCGCCATCGAGGTGGACCCCGCCTTCGGCAACCCGTACAACGACATCGGCGCGTACCTCATCGAACTGGGCCGGCTCGACGAGGCCATCCCATGGCTCGAGAAGGCCGTGGCCTCGTCGCGGTACTGCTGCTACTTCTACGCCCACACGAACCTCGCGCGCGTCTACCTCCACAAGCGGATGCCCGAGAAGGCGAAGAAGGCCCTGCTCGCCGCGCTCCGGGTGAATCCCGAGTACGCTCCTGCGCGCGAGCTCCTCCGACGCTTGGACCACGGGAACGACTACTTCGGATGAGCCGGCCCCGCGCTCCGGGGCGAGAGCCCGCGCCGGTTCCCTGCTCGACCCGAGCGGGTTGCGGGAGAGGCGACACCGCGCGTCCACCTTCGCTCCTCGAGGGCACCCTTAAGTCGCGGGCCCACTTGTCCACAGGAGATTCCTTGGCGAACGAACTCACCACCGCGGCGAAGGCGGCTCTGGAGAAGGGTCAGCCGGACGAAGCGCGGGCGCTCGCGGACCGCGCCTACCGCGACCACCCGGACGACCCGGACGCGCGGGAGCTGTACACGGCCCTCCACCTCGCGGCCGCGATCCGTCTGTCGGCCCGCGCGCGGGAGGCGCGCCGGGCGGATATCGTCCGACGCAACATCCCCTACGAGACGGAGTTCGAGGACGCGCCCGAGGTCGTGAAAGCGTTCGACGAAGCGGATGCGGCCCTGGACCAAGTGCTCGCCGCGGACCCGAGGCACGAGAAGGCCCTCACGATGAGGGCGTCCCTCCTGTTCCGCCGCGACCGGACCAAGGGACGGGAGCCCGCCCTGGAGATTCTCCGGGCCGTCGTGGCCGCGAACCCGGCCAACCGGCAGGCCCTCTACGCGATGAAAAAGATCGAGAACCCGTGCAAGCGATGCAGCGACTCGGGCTTCTGCCCGCGGTGCCGGGGGCGCGGCTCGCGGCGCATCCTGGGCATGGAGTCCAAGTGCGAGACGTGCCACGGGCAGGGCATCTGCCTGGTCTGCGGCGTTCTATGACGGTCCGCCCGCGTCCCCCAGGCCGCTCAGCTCCTGGGCGTTCGGGTCTGCGCCCTCGATCCACTCGACCCGGTCCGCGCGGCCGACCTCACCGCACTCGAGGCACTCCCACCCCAGGGCGTAGTCCTCGAACATGACGAGCCCGCGGCTCTCCTTGCGACACTTCGTGCACGGGCCGAGAACATAGCCGCTGATGCGATAGGCCCGGATGACGACCTCCGGCATCGCGGCCCCTCCGCTCCGTCACTCCTTTTTGGACTCGGAGGACGAGCCCTTGCCGTCGGGGGAGCTGTACCAGTCGGGGACACCCTGTTCGCCGCCGAGGTCGCAGTTGGGGCACACGTAGTCCAAGATGGGATAGTTGCCGTGGGCGTGCTGGACGAAGTAGACCTTCTCGGCGCCACACTTGGGGCACTTCTCCGGCTCGCCCCCTACGTTCTTGCGGCTGAACATCGCTCGAACCGAGCGTGCGGGCGGGAGATAAAGTTGACGAAACGCGCGGGGCGAAAAGGTCTATCCGAGGGCCGTCCATGGGTCGCGGCGTGTTCATC
>DUJI01000114.1 GCA_013329855.1 Thermoplasmata archaeon
AACGCCGCGCTCTTCGCCGAGGCCGTGGACCGGAAGGTCCTGGTTCCCGAACGCCGGCTGGCCCTCCGAGACCGGCCCCTGGCTCAGGCCCTCGCCCTCTCCATCTCGCCCTACTTCCGGGGCATCGGCGGCCGGCCCGACCAGGCGGAGGCGTTCCTCCGCTCGGCGGGGATCGACCCGAACACGACCCTGCGGCAGCTCGACCCCGCCCAGCGACGCCGGCTCACTTCCGTCCTGGCCACGCGCCTCGTCGAGCAGGGCGCCGCGCCCGAGGCCCTGGACGTCCTCGTGGAGGACCGTTACTGGATCGAGCCGGACCAGATGTACGCGCAGGACCTGGAGGCCTACGTGAACAGCTGCGACCGGCTGGAGCAGATGGGGCTGGGCATGGCCGTGTGCCTGGGCGACCGCGACGCCCTCGCCCGCGCCGAGGCCCTCCTCGACCAGTACACGAACCGCGTGCTCGAGCACCTCCGCACCTTGGAGAGGGAGGGGCTCTTCACGAAGAAGCACATCCAGTTCTTCTACTGCGAGGAGGCCAGCCTCGCGGGATCCGTCGCGGGCGCCGGCATCCAGTTCTACTTCGACCAGTCGAAGCCCGTGTTCGGCCTCTCGGTCATGGAGCGGCAGACGAAGATCTCCGCCCGCGGGACCCGGAGCCAGATCGTGCAGGGCGTGGACCTGGCCGCCGTGTGCCGGGAGGCGGCCGGGGCCCTGGAGGGGGACGGCGGCGGCCACAACATCGCCGCGGGCGCGACGGTCCCAAAGGGCCGGGAGGAGAAGTTCCTCACCCTGGTGGACGACCTCGTCGGACGCCAGGTGTCGAGCGCCGATGCCTAGCCGCCGCCCAGGTTGCGGCCCACGTCGGCCGTGTCGAGGGCGTCCCGGAGCTCCTCCTCCGCGATGCTTCCCGTGAACCGGTCGAGGCGCGCGAATTCCTTCGGGTCGAAGCACTCCGGGTCCACGGGCACGAGCATGGTCGCCCGACGCTGCATGACGAACTCATTCAGGTGCTCCAGGAACAGGAGGGTCTTGGTGAAGCCGAGCTGGATGGCGATGAACTCGATCCCGTCCAGGACGACGAGCCCTCCGTCGGGGTGGTCCTTGATGAACCGCTCGATGGCGCCGGACAAAGTGCCCACCGCGGTGGGGTCGAAGTGCCCATCGCCCGGGCTGTTCGAAATCCACCAGAGGGTCGCGTGGCCGAGCCCGTACTTCCCACGCAGGCGGTCCGGGAAGATGCGGCTGATGCACAGGACGGGCAGGCCCTCCGCGGCGTGGAGCTGAGCCAGACGGTACGCCGAGTCGGCGGTCTTCCCCTTCACAAGGTAGCAGACGCCTTCCTCGAGGGAGAGGGGCGATCCAAATCCCGGAGGTTCGCTTCCGTAGGCCTGGGGCACGCGCATCCTGACTCTATAAGGGCCAGATTCCGTTCTTCAGACTTGGTACTCGATTATCAGTTGGCCGTGTTCGTCCTACAATCGTCCGCACAAAAGCAGGCCTCGTTGGCCGCCGTGCGGCCGAGGACCCGGGAGTTGCGCACTCGTGCTCCCGAGGACGCGGTCAGTACGTGTCCAGGAGCTTGCTGACCTCTCGCGTCTCGAGATCCGTCTTGAGCGCGGGGGACTCGAGCACCTTCACGTTCCGTTCCAGGAGGGCGAGCTCCTTCTCCTCGAGGGTTTCCGGGCTCACCGGGAGGAGCAGGATGCCGTGGTGCTGCATGATGAACTCGTTCACGTGCTCCACGAACATGAGCGTCTGGAGGAAGCCGTTGTTGATGATCAGGAATTCCAAGCCGTCCAGGAGGATCACGCCCTCGCCGCTGTGATCTTCGATGAACTTCTGGAGGACCTTGGCCAGCGTCCCAATCGCCGTCGGGTTGTGGAAATCCTCGCCGGGCGTGTGGCTCAGCCAGAGGATCCGCACATCGGAGAGGCCGCGCTCGCGGCGCACCCGCTCGGGATACTGCCGCGTGACCACGAGCCCCGGCAGCTTCTGCTCCATGAGGACCTCGAAGAGGCGGTAGCTGACCTCGGGCTTCTTTTCCTTGACGAGATAGCAGACGCCCTTCTCGATGTCCATCGGCAACCCCGTTCTCACAACGTCGTCCTCGGACCCGTAGCTCTGGTCCTGTGCGTGCACCCATCCCATGCTTCACGCAAAATCGGTCATCGCCTCTTTAAACCTCTTTCGAGATTATCAGCCAGGATTTTGGACGGAACCTCCGGGAGGTAGATGAGCGTCGTCTTCCCGACGACGCCCTCACCGCTGAGTTTCGTGTCGATGAGCCCGAGCGCGTCCAGGTCGCCGACGTACTTCCAGAACTGGGTGTGCGCGCGGCGCTTTTCTCCGTACTCCTCGCAGACGAGCTTGTACGCTTCCTCGGCTTCACCCATCGTAATGTAGGCCTTCCTCCGGATCTTGCGGGCGATGGCCAGGAGGACGAGTCGCTTCGGCGTGTCCAGGAGGCCCAGCCGTTCCTCGAGTCCCGTGGGATGGACCTGGGACTTCGCGCCGCGGATGTCCTCCGCGGACACCGTCTCGGACGCCTCCTCGTCCGCGAGCATCCCCGCCTTGTCCAGGAGCTCGATCGCATAGCGCGCATCCCCAAGCTCCGAGGCGATCTCCGCGATCATGTCGACGATGTCCTCGTCCACGGTCCCCGGATGCATGGCCAGGCGGACGCGGTCGGCCATGATGTCGTGCAGTTCCTCGTAGCTGTACCTGGGGAACTCGACCACGTTGGAGCGGCGGAACGTGCTCAGCGCGGCGGCATCCATGTAGTCCAGCGCGTTGGACCGCTGGGAGATGAGCATCATGGAGATGTTGCCGCGGGCCGCGGTGCTCTCCTCCGCGATCCGCGCGAAGGAGTAGATCAGGTTGGCCCCGCTCTTCTTCAGGAGCGCGTCCACCTCGTCCAGGATGACGATGAAGTGGAGCTTGTTCTTCTCCAGGTGTCTCCGCAGGGTCTCCAGCTTCTCCGAGATGGAGAACCCGCGATCCGGGAAGTGGGCGTCGAAGTGCCGCACGAGGGTCAGGAGGACCGCGTCGTCCCCCAGGCTCTTGCGGCAGTTCACGGGCATGTAGTCCAGCGCGCGCCCCTTCTCCTCCGCGAACTTCTTGAAGTCCACGCAGAAGCGCTTCGCGCTGTGCGTCTTCCCCGTGCCCACGGGCCCGTACAGGAACGCGTTGCTCGAGACGCCCGCCTCGACGATGGGCCGGAAGTAGCTGAACATCCGCTGCATCTGGGCCTCGCGGTGCACCATCTTCTCGGGGACGTAGTCGAAGGAGAGCTTCCCTTGGTCTTTGAACACGGAGGGCCCGGCCCGAAACGACACGGACGCTCCATCGCGGCCCCGTTCAATAAAGCCTTTGCCCGGGGGAGGAGCCCAAATCCCATGAGGGAGGACGGGCATCCCGCCCCGTGGCGGACCGGTTCTTCTGCTTCGCCTGCGGCCGGGATCATCGTGCGGATTCCGCGGCGGGTGCCGCCCACAAGCGGTACAGCATCGAGGGTGGCCACGAGTCGGGCGGCATCTTCGACGACCTCCGGGAGTTCTACCTGCAGACGAAGGGGATCGACACGGCCTTGCGGATCCTGGGGTTCGACGAGGTGCGGATCCATCCGCCGCGATTCGGGAAAGGATGGCCGAGCCGAGAGGCCGTGGAGAGGGCCTTCCGGGCGCGGGCCAAGCGCTTCCATCCCGATGCGGGTGGCGATTCGCGCGAGTTCCGCAAGGTGCAGTGGGCCGTTGAGATCCTCCGCCGCTATCGGCCGAGAGACGGATGAGCCGTCCCCGCAACGTTTATCGAGATTCCGGGGCTTGGGCTCGGATGGGTGTGTCCATTCCCTCGGAGTCCGATTTTGAGCTCCTCCGCTCCGCGCGCTGGAGGGACCTCCGCGAGCTCGCGGACCGGCATGGCGTCCGCGTCCGCGGCCTCAAGAGGAAGGACGAGGTGGCCGCGATTCTCCTGGCCAGCCCCGCCGCGGACGACATCGTGCGGGAGATGGAGGTCCGCGCGGGTCGGGGAGCCGCTGCGGATTGGGCGAGGGACCGTCTCGCGGCGACCCGCGATGTGATCCGGGAGGCCGCCGACCTCGGCGCGGCCGTGGGCGCCGCGGAGGATGCGTGGAAGGCCGCGGGGAAGTCGCTCGAGGAGAGGGACCTGTCCCGTGCCGAGGCCGAACTGGGCCGCGCCTCGCGGCTCGCCACGGAGGCTCGCGAGCGCCGTATCCGAGAGATTGACGAGGCGCTGTCCGCGGTCGAGGACCACATCACGGCCGCCCGCAAGGTCGGTGCCGACATGGCCGGGGCCGAGGACCTCTGGGTCCGCGCCCGGTCCGCGGTCTCGGAGCGGGAATACGTCGCCGCGGGCGAGCTGATCAAGCAGGCGGAGCGGGCCGCCATGCAGGGCCAGCAGCGCCAGATCGAGCAAGCCATCCAGCTCCGGGAGAGCCAGATTGAGCGAGCCCGTTCCATCATCGCGTCCTGCGAGCCCCTGCTCCAGGAGGCGGAGTCCTACGACCTGAACGTGGCGGACGTCCGGACGCTCCTTCGGCAGGCCCGGGACGTGCTCGCGAAGGGCGACTACCTCGCAGGGCTCACCTTCGCCCGGAACGCGGAGGAGGCCGCGTACCGCCTCGCCTCCCAGGTCGAGGAGGAGCGCGCACGTCGCGGAATCGTGCGTCCCGCCCGGGGGCTCTGCGGCGTCTGCGGCTCGGACCACCTGACCTTCTACGAAGACGGATGGGGCACGTGCACGGACTGCCGGAGCGAGTTCCGGTGGCGCGATCCCCTGGGCATCCGCGAGCGGCTCAGAGGACTCCTTGGTACCTAGGCTGGCCTACCTGGCGGAAGAAGCCCCGGAGTACGTCCCCGCGGGTGACGATCCCCACGATTTTGTCGCCTTCCACGACGGGGATGCGGTGGATCTTATGCTGGACCATGAGGCGGATGGCTCGCTCCACGGACTCGTCCGGGCCGACCGCGTGGATCTCCTTGGTCATGATGTCCTGGACGAGCCGGTTCTCCACCTCCTTGAAGGCGGCCAGGGCCTCGCGCTCCTTGATGATCTCCACGAAGGAGATGCCGAACGTGATCTCGGGCGGCATGAGCATCCGCAGTTCCTTGTGCTGGGTCTTCAGGGCCTCCAGGATGTCGACCTCGCTGAGCATGCCCAAGATGCGGCCCCGGTCGTCCACCACGGGGCAGCCGCCCACGCTCTCGTCCGCGAGGGTGATCGCCGCCTCGCGGAGGGTGGCCGTCGGCTTGAGTGTGATGGGCTCCTCGGACATCACGTCCCGGATCTTCAGGGCCATGGCGGGTCCGATGGGACCCCGGCCTATAAATGACTCTCCATAGGTTTTTACCGACTCCTCGGAATCCCCGCGGGATGGCCCGTTCCAAGGTCCTCCGACGGAAGGTGGAGGACATCGACCTCTCGCGCGCGGCGACCCTGGACGCCCTCGTGGCCCAGATGGAGGCCGCAGGCGGCTTCACGGCGAAGAAGATCGCGGACGGCGTGGGCATCCTTCGGACCATGTTCTCCCGCCGGGCGTGCCGCACCTTTCTCTCGTTCCCGGCGGCCCTCATGGCCACGGGCGTCCGCGGCGTCCTGCGCACGCTCGTGGAGCGGCGTCTGGTCGACGTGGTCATCACGACGTGCGGGACCGCGGACCACGACCTGGCCCGTGTGTGGCGGCCGTACTACCACGGCGAGTTCGAGATGGACGACGTCATGCTCCACCGTGAGGGCGTGAACCGCCTCGGGAACGTGCTCGTCCCGAACGAATCCTACGGCATCATCCTGGAGCGGAAGGTCCAGCCCATGCTCCAGGACCTGTACGATTCCGGGAAGCGGAACGTGTCCACGAAGGAGCTCCTGTGGGAATTCGGCCGTCGCGCGGAGTCCCAGGAGTCCCTCCTGTGGTGGGCGTGGAAGAACGAGGTGCCCGTCTACGTGCCTGCGCCCTTCGACGGGTCCGTCGGATACCAGCTGTGGTCCTTCTGGCAGGAGCACAAGGACTTCCGCCTCGATCTGTTCCGGGACGAGCAGGACCTCATGGACCTCGTGTTCACCGCGAAGGAGGCGGGCGCCCTCATGATCGGCGGGGGCGTGTCCAAGCACCACACGATCTGGTGGAACCAGTTCCGCGGCGGCCTCGACTACGCGGTCTACATCACCACGGCACCGGAGTGGGACGGCAGCCTGAGCGGCGCGCGCGTGCGCGAAGGGATTTCGTGGGGCAAGGTCAAGGAGGACGCGCGCCAGCTCACGATCGAGGGCGATGCCTCGGCCATTCTGCCGCTCATGATCGGAGCCGCGATGGCCCCGAGACGACGCCGCTGAGGCGGGCTTATCGCACGAGGTAGTAGCCCGCGGCCTTCTCGCGGGCGCGGCGCTTCGCATAGCCCTTGGACTCGAGCTCTTGGAGGGCAGAGAGGACCATCCCTTTGGGCAGCCTGGCCATCTTGGTGATCGCGTCCGCATCCCGCATCTTGTCCTCTGAAGTCGCTCCTGCCGACTTCATGACATCGTAGACCTTGCTGGCCCGGTCCGACACGTCCTCGGGGGACATCCGTCCGCCTCCCTGTCTTTCGCGGGTAGTCGAGCCGATGTTAAATAAGCTTGCTACCTTGTTGTGTCGATGGCCCGGGTCGGGATTTGCAAAGACCGCCTCGCCGAGGCGTTCGACCGTTTCGGCCGGGTCCCCGTGATCAAGAAGACGGAGACGGTCCCTGCGTCCCATCCCATCTTCCGGCTGAACGAGTCGGTCCCGTGGTGGGCCGCGGGCGGTCTTCTCCACGACGGACGCGGCCGGGTCCTGCTTCTCCGTCATGTTCCGTCCAAGGGCTGGGGCGACGTGTGGCTCACGCCTGGCGGGAAGCTCGACGAGGGCGAAACGGTGCTGCAGGGGTTCGAGCGGGAAGTGCGCGAGGAGGTCGGGGCGCGGGTCGTCGAGCCTGTGCTGACGAAAATCCTTCAGCAGAACCTCACGGACGGGAAGCGGGTGCGCCACGGCTACTTCGCCCAGTTCCTCGCCCGGATCGACGGCGACGTGCGTGCGGGGCCCGACGTCCTCGAGGCCCGGTGGTTCGACGAGCTCCCGCGGGACATGGCGTTCCGTGAGGACTACGTGGACGACTTCCGGCGGCTGGCGCGCATCCGATGACCCGCGTCCCGACGGAAATCTCTATGGAGCCTTCCTGACTTATCCGGGCGGGATATGTCGCGCAGGCCGGCTCTGCTCGTGGTCGACGTGCAGAATGACTTCTGCCCGGGTGGCGCTCTCGGCGTGCCCGAGGGCGACCGGATCATCCCCCGCATCAACCGGACCATCAAGTTGTTCGTCCGCCGCGGGCTGCCCGTCCTCGCGACGAGAGACTGGCATCCCCGGGTCACGAGGCACTTCAAGGAGTTCGGCGGCGCATGGCCCCCCCACTGCGTCCAGGGGACCAAGGGAGCGCGGTTCCATCCGAAGCTCACTCTCCCGGAGGGCGCCGTGATCTTGTCCAAGGGTATGGATCCAGACCAGGACTCGTATTCCGGATTCCAGGCGCTGAGTCTCCAGGGCCGGGATCTCGAGTCCGTGATTCGCGATCTCGGGATCGACGAGGTCTTCCTGTGCGGTCTGGCCACGGACTACTGCGTCCGCGCCACCGTGCTGGACGCGCTGCGCAGGGGTCTCCGAGTCCGTGTCCTGGGCGACGCCATCCGGGGCGTCGACCTACACCCCGGCGATTCCGAGCGGGCCGTCAAGGAGATGCGACAGGCCGGAGCGCCCTTCGTCGAAACGAGGGGCCTCGCGTCCTCGCTCCCCGGGTGAAGGCGATTCGGGCGGTCACGTGAAGGAGACGACAACCGCCGTCGTGATGGTGATGGTCGCGGGAGGTACTGCGCAGAACCAGGTCAGTTCCGCATGCCACACCGGAGGAAAGTACTCGTCGAGGGTGCCGTTCATCGCCAAGGGCCCATACGTGGGGGGCGAGGGGGGAGGGCACTCCCCGCGCGTGTCCGTAGGGTAGTCCCCATTCAGGAACACGGACATGATGCTGTCGTTGGACCGCCACGAACCAGTCACGTGGCCCGTGGTGGTGGTCACGTTGAAGAAGTATGCCAACGGGTCGCCCCCCGAGGACTCGATCCGGAGCACGCGTCCGGCCGGAATCAGGACCACGTACGCCGGGGGCGTCGACGCGATGACCTCGGCCGCGAAGCCCGCCGCGAGGACGAGCCCTGCGACAAGGAGGACTTGGATTGCGCGTGTCTGCCGCCGGCGTGCCTGGCGACGGCCGTCCCGAGGGGAGAGGAGTCCCGCGAGGACGAGAAGCGATGTCCCCGCCAACCAGGCGAGTATCCCTGGAATCCGATACGGGAAGATCGCGTCCTGCCAGCCCCCCATCATGGCGGGCCCCGAAAGACCAGGGGTGTAGGGCAAGCCCCATGACCGGTACACGGGGGTGAAGGCCAACAAGGGACCCATCACGAAGAGAGCGACGCCGAGAAGAACGAGACGTCGGACCCGCTCCTGCGTTGACGACGTTCGGGCGGGAACCGAGGACCGAAGCGAGCTGCGAGGCATCTCGTGGACAACGGCGAACACGGCCATGGCTACCATCGTGTAACCCGCGAATTCGAGGACGGGGCCGAAGACGTACCACGCCGTGGGCACCGAGGAGAAGCTGGGTTGGAGCTGGACCAACGTGTCGAGTGTCATCGCACCTGTTGCGACTATGAAGCCGAAGAACGCCAACAGGCTGCTCTCCCGCGACCCGCGCGTCATCGTAGAAGGAGCGAGCGCGTCGCCTAATCGCCGCGCCGCCCGAGTGCCGATCGCAGCGAGGCCGAGAAGCCCTATCGTGGACACCCTCAGCTCAATGACGGGGGTGCTAGCCGAACCGCCCGCGAGAGCCAGGATCGCCGCCGCTCCAACGACACCCAGACAGACGAGCGCCAACGGGGTTGTGCGGTTCATGCACCGCCTTCTCTAGGGGGCCCGGTCCGAAGGCTCTCCTCGAACTCATGGATGGCGACGACGATGGCTACCCCGATCAGGGCGAGTCCGACGAGGAATACCTCGAAAGATTCCGCGGGGGACAGGTACGATGGAGTGCACACACTGTACCGAACCGTCGTGCAGGTCGGGAAGACGAAGGGTAGGACGTAGACGATGGCACCCAGGGCCACGACGATGAGACCGGCCGCGGTGAAGACCGTGCTCCACTTCAAGGCAATCCCTCGTGGTCGGCGAGGCGCGTAGGGCCTTACAATTCTTTCCTATCTGTTAGGCCCCAAGAGTCGGCGTCGTAGGGGCGCGCCTCGCTTTACATACAGTTAAATAGCGTGACTGCCATACGAATGTCAGACAAAACTATCGAGTCCGTCGGACATAGGCCAGGGACCTGCATGCCCCAGGAATCCGAGCGCGTCACCATTCGCATCCCGCCCGAGAAGATCCAAGCCCTCCAATCCCTCGTGAAGAGCGGCACCTATCCGACGATCTCGGACGCCATCCGCGCGGCCATCGACCGCTTCATCGACGTCCAGTTCGCACCCGATTACATTCGCAAACTCATGATCGAGCTGCCCAAGGGAAACGTGGTGGACCTGCAGGCGCTCGTGAAGTCGGGCGACTCCGTGTCCGTGGAGGACGCGGTCCGCAACGCGGTCCGGGAGTACGTCCGACGGCGGCTCCACAAGGCCATCGAGGGAGCTGACCGCTGAGAGAGATGGCGCACCCGCCACCGCGGGTGCCGCGCACGGCCGACCGCCACCGGTCCAGGATGGGAACCAGGGATGGGCATCGAGACGGTCCAGCGGACGGGGAACCAGGCGTTCCTCGACTCCTTCGACTTCGGGAAGCCCAAGGTCCTCATCATCGGATGCGGAGGAGGCGGCGGTAACTCCGTAGCGCGGCTGCACCGCCTCGGGATCCATGGCGCGCGGACCGTCGTCGTCAACACGGACGCGGTCCACCTGGATTCCATCGCGTGCGACCGCAAGCTCCTCATCGGTGCCGGCGTGACGCGCGGCATGGGTGCGGGCGGGAAGCCCGAGATTGGGGAGCGCTGCGCGGAGATCGCGGAGCAGGAGCTCCGCAACATCATTGGCGACGCGGATCTCACCTTCGTAACCGTGGGCTTAGGCGGAGGGACGGGGACCGGCGTCGCCCCTTATATTGCGGAACTGGCCCAGGCCGCGGGGAGCGTGGTCATCACGATGGCCACGACACCGTTCAAGGCGGAGCGCGGCCGCATGACGAACGCACTGGCGGGCATCCAGCGCCTCAAGGCGGTGTCCGACAGCCTCATCGTCCTGGACAACAACCGCCTCCTCGAGCTCGTGCCCAACCTCCCCGTCGAGCAGGCGTTCGCCGTCATGGATCACCTGATCAGCGAGGTGATCAAGGGCGTCACGGAGTCGATTACCCTGCCCTCCCTGATCAACCTGGACTTCAACGACGTCCGCACGATTCTCCAGGACGGAGGGACGTCGACCATCTTCTACGGGGAGAACGCGGAGGACGACCCCGGGAAACTCGTGGCGGAAACCCTGGACAACCCCCTCTTCGACGTGGACTACAAGGGCGCGCGCGGCGCCCTCATTCACATCAGCGCGGGTCCCGGCCTGCGGCTTCGCACGGCCCACGAGGTCGTCGAAGGGCTCACGGCGAAGATGCGCGCGGACGCCAACGTGATCTTCGGCGTGCGCGTGGACCGCAAGTACGAGGGCATCGTCCGCGTCCTCGCCATCATGACGGGTGTCCGTTCGCCGCTGCTGGAACCCGTCGACCCCGCGGTTGCGTGGGCGGACGATCCGAGCCTCACCTTGTCCAGCGTGACCGTCCCCGTCCCCCTTGCTCCGTTCCCGCGACGGCCTTGAGTCCGCGCCGCGCTCAGCTAGAACGATCCCGCGTGAGGGGCTCCCTCGCCCCTCTTTGCGAGACGATCAGGCCTGCGGTGGCGGGGGCGGCGGAGCGGGCGGCATCTGGGCCGCGGGCTGAGGCTGCGACGTCGGCGGAGTCGTGTCCTCTTCCACGGCTTGCTGCAGGTGCTTGGGCTTGAGCCGGATGCGAATCGTCTCGGGACGAGGGCGAATGAGGTTCCATCCGGCCTTCGTGATCATGCCTCCGACGATCGCCATGGCCAGGTAGAGGCCGATCGTCAGCAGTCCGACCCCCACGGGAAGGAGGATTTCGCCGAGGTTGAAGTCCAGGCTGGGAATCTGGGCCGTGATGTCTCCCACGCTCTGCCCGCTGCGCATCTGGCCGGGGACGATCTCCACCGGGGAGAACGTGATGCTCGCCTGGTTGTTGGCATCCGTCACGGTGAGCATGACCGTGTAGGGACCGGGGTTCGTGTACACGTGGACGCCGGGATTCGGACCGTTGACCGTGCCGCTATTGTCGCCGAAGTCCCACTGCCAGCTGGCGATGGAGGCACTCCCCTGCGA
>DUJI01000119.1 GCA_013329855.1 Thermoplasmata archaeon
GGGACGTCCTCTGCGGCGCGGTAGGGGGGCTCCTCTGCAAGGGCGTCGCACCCTTCGACGCGGCCCGCCTGGCCGCCTTCTCCAACGGGTACGCGGGCGACCTGGCGTTCAAGGTGAAGAGCTACGGCCTCACGGCCACGGATGTCGCGGACAATCTGGGCCGCGTGCTCGCGGAGTTCGTGGACTGACGACCTCTCAGTGGGTGCCCGGCGGGAAGATGAACCTCCGGGCCTCCCAGTACGTGGGATCGAGGTACCGCAGACAGTCGGGGTTGTGCCCGCGCTCCACGCTGGAGTAGTAGGCGAAAAGATAGAGTGGAATAATATTCAGGAAGGGAGATAGAAGTTCGTCCACGGCCGGAACTTCGAGGACTGTGTCGACCCGATCGGCCACCTCCCGATCCCCTTCCTCGGCCACGGCCACAACGCGGGCGCCGACGACGCGCGCCGCTCTCATCAGGTCCAAGGCACGCGCGTGTGCACGGCCCTTCGTGGCAATCACGAAGACGAGGCTCTCCCCGTCGAGGGGCTGCCAGGAGCCGTGCAGGAAGTCCTCGAGCTCCATCCCCTGAACGGGGAGGAAGCTCGACTCTCGGAGCTTGAGCGCCGCCTCCAAGGCCGTGGGCAGATTGGGGCCCGCGCCCAGGATGCCCACGGAGCGACGTGCGAGCAGGTCCGATGCCAGGTCCTCGCATGGGCCTTCGGCGGTCCTCAACACCCGGTCCATGAGGGCGGGGACGGCGGCCAGCTTCTCCCTCAGCATGTCGACGGTGGCTCGGGGCTCGCCACCCGCGGCCACGCGCCACTCGAGGGCGACCAACGCGGAGGCCAGTGCGCCGGCCACATAGCACTTCGTGTGGCAGCGGGAGAGGTCCGGTCCGTTGCCCGCCACGAGCACCGTGTCGGAGGCTTCCGCGATGGGGCGGCCGGGAAAATGGGTGATGCCAACGGTCCGCGCGCCGCGGGCCCTGGCGTCGCGCAGGGCGTCCACGGTGGTCTTCGTGATCCCGCTGTGCGAAATGCCGATCACGGCGGACGAGCGGTCCAGCCGGGGCCCGTAGTTCGAGAGCTCGAAGGCGTCCACCTCGGCGGACCGGACACGGTCGCTCGGGGACGAGGCGAAATGTCCTGCGAGCCGCGCCGCGTAGGAGGCGGTTCCGCATCCCGTGAAGACGAGAAAGGGACGGTCGCGCAGGAAGGCGCCCGTCTCCGCGGCCGGGGCCGTGAGCCGCCGGAACGTTTCCCGGAACGTCGCGGGGATCTCCCGAATCATGTCGTACGTGTGGTACGGGTGGCTCGTGCGGTCGGCGCTGGGAACGGCAGGGAGAGCGGCGGCGCCCATGCGCCCCGCTGTACGCGCGCGGAGATAATCCTTTCGCCGGCCGCGGCCCGCCCCGCAGGCCATCGCGGTCGCACAAGGATTAAGCGCGCCCGTCGGTTGCGGCCGCCATGGACCCCGAGCCCATCCCGGACGTGCCGGCTCTCCGGGTGGGCGACGCCCTCGTCGTCGCGGACCTCCACATCGGCATCGAGGAGGAGCTCCGGGAGAAGGGCGTCGAGATCCCGAGTCGCGCCGAGGTCATGGGACGGAGGCTCGTGGACCTTGCGTCGCGGACGGGCGCGACGGACCTCATCGTCCTGGGGGACGTGAAGCACCTCGTGCCCCGGATGGCGTCCCGGGAGCGCCGGGACGTGTACGTGTTCTTCCGAGACCTCTCGGAAACGTTCCGGAGCATCACGATCGCCCAGGGGAACCACGACGGAATCCTGAGGAACATCGTGCCCCGCAACGTCCGCTTCCGGTCGCCCTACGGCTTCCGCTCCGGCGACGTGGGCTTCTGCCACGGTCATGCGTGGCCGTACAAGAAGGTCATGGAGGCCCCCGTCCTCGTCATGGGACACAACCACCCCGCGGTCGGCTTCCGCGACGACCTCGGTCGGCGGGAGATCGTGCCCTGCTGGATGCGCGCGCCCTTCGTCCGCGCGAGCAAGCGGTATGCGAAGCTGCCCCGGGAGGCCATCGTGGTCCCCGCGTTCAACGAGCTCTGCGGCGGGATGCCCGTGAACGACGTCCACGCGCGGTTCCTGGGCCCCCTGTTCCGCAAGGGCCTCCTGGGCGTGGAAGCGGCGTCCCTCCATCTCCTGGACGGCACGAACCTGGGCCGCCTCGGCGACCTGAGGGTCGACCTGGGTTTCTGGCCCGAGGACTACCGCCAGTGACGCGCGGCCGGAAGGCCGAAGCCTTTTCGAGCCGCGGGGCATCCCCTTCCTGATTCCCATGGCCGGTGGAGAGGTCGTCACGGAGACCTTCGACTCGAGCGTGCTGGCGGGCAACCCCCTCCGCGATCCGAGGCGGCGGGACGTGGCCATCTACCTGCCGCCCGGGTATGACCCGCACAAGCGCTACCCCGCGGCGTATGCCATCGTCGGGTACACGGGGACGGGCAAGTCGCTCCTGAACGTGGACCCTCTCGCGGAAGACCTGAAGTCGAAGCTGGACCGCCTCATCCGCACGGGGGCGATGGGCCCCATGATCGTCCCCATGCCCGACTGCTTCACCCGCGTCGGGGGCAACCAGTACATCAACTCCTCGGCCACGGGCGCGTACGACGACTACCTCCGGAAGGAGGTCGTGCCCTTCGTGGAGCGCAAGTACCGCGTCGGCCGACGCGGGATCTGGGGCAAGTCCTCGGGTGGCTACGGCTCCATGGTCCAGGGGATGCTCCATCCGGACACGTGGTCGGCCCTCGCGGACCACTCGGGCGACTCCTGCTTCGAGCTCTGCTACATCCAGGACTTCCCCGCGGCCCTCGCCGCGTTCCGGGAGCACGGCGGTCCCGCGAAGTGGCTGCGCTGGTACTGGCGCCAGCCGAACCGCCGGAAGAGCGAGTTCGCCCCGGTCCTCAACACGGTGGGCATGGCCGCCCACTACTCCCCGAACCCGCGGAGCCGCGAGCTGGGCACGGACTTCCCGTTCGACCTGGAGACGGGGGAGTGGCGGCCCGAGGTCTGGGACCGGTGGCGGGCGTGGGACCCCGTGGTCCTGGTCGACCGCCTCTACCGCAGCCTGCGGCGGATGCGCCTCGTGTACGTCGACTGCGGCACGAAGGACCAGTTCAACCTGATCTGGGGCGCGCGGGCCCTCCATCGGAAGCTCACCGAGCACGGCGTGAAGCACGTGTACGAGGAGTTCGAGGACACGCACTCCAGCGTCACGCACCGCTACGACGTGTCCCTGCCCTTACTCTGGAGCGCGCTCAAGGCCTGACCCGACGGACCCTTGCGGCCAATCCCATAGGTTTCGCGGATGATCTGCTTCACCAGGGACCGCACCCGTCGGAGGATCTGACGATACATGGAGGCGATGCGCGGACTGAGCCCGGACTCCGGCCATTCTTCGGAGCCCACACACACATTGACCACCTCGACCCGAGGGAGGTGGTGGCCCATGAGGCGGGCGTAGGCCAGCGCCGCC
>DUJI01000092.1 GCA_013329855.1 Thermoplasmata archaeon
CTGGGAGGCGTTCCAGCTTCTCTGTGGAGATGTCGATCCGGGTTTTCACAAGACGCTGAACCGGTATATCGGCGGGCGATTCGACGCACGGCGCGTCCTGAAGGAATGGGAGAAGGTCGCGGAAACCCTATCCGAGTGAGTCCCCGGCGGCGGGGGTCCACCCCACGCGCTTGCGGAGCAGCCAGAAGAAGTTACTGAAGGCGTCCGAGAAGCTGCGGATCTTCTTCTCTCCGAGCCGCGGACGGTAGTCGATGGGGATCTCGAGGTACCGATAGCCGTGGCGGATGACCTCCACCTTGAGCTCCTCGGAGAACGCCATGCCGTCGTGGACCACCCGGAGGTGGGGCAGGAGGTCGCGCCGGAACGCCCACATCCCCGATTGCGAATCACGCACGGGGAAACGGTACAGGAACCGGAAGGCCACGTTGAGCATCGTGTTCCCGATCCGATGCATCCCCGTCATGGCCGCCCCACTGAGGCGGGTGATCCGGTCCGCCGCCGCGAAGTCCGCCGTGCCCGCCTCCAGGGGTGGGAGGAGCTCCCGGAACGCGTCCGCGGGATACGTGAGGTCCGCGTCCAAGGTCAGGATGTACGTTCCCTGCGCGGCGGCAAGGCCCGTCTTGTACGCGCGGCCGTAGCCCCGCCGCGGCTCGGGTACGACCCGCGCGCCCTTGGCCGTCGCGATCTCGTTCGTGCGGTCGCGCGAGTTCGTGTCCACCGTCAGGATCTCGAGGTCGTGGCCCGCGAGGGTCTTCCGGACCTCGTCGATCACGGCGCCGATGGAAGCCTCCTCGTTCATCGTGGGGATGACGACGGAGACCTCGACCATGCCGCGCGATTCAGCCCCCTCGGTATAATGCTTTCCACCTAGGCGGGGCGCTCGCGGCCGAAGAGCTTGTACGCGCCGTAGCCCAGGAGCGCGGTGACCAGCCGCAGGAGGCTCAAGAAGTTCGTCTTCTGGCGGGCCATCTCGAACGGCCGGTAGGCGCGCCACAGGCTCCCGTGCTTCAGGGTGAGCTGCTTCCGGCCGACGCCGTTCCAGAACGCCTGGCGCACGAAGTCGAAGTACGAATCGCGGGTGCGGTGGTAGATGATCGCGTTGGGGCGGAAGGCGATGGCGTGGCCCGCAAGGACCGCCCTCAGGTTCAGGTCGATGTCCTCCGCGGTCACGAACCACGCGTCGAAGCCGCCGATTTCCTTGAGGACGGCCTTCTTGTAGGCCAGGTTGGACGACGGGTAGGTCACGTCCACGCCGCGGACGATGAGCTCGACACGCTCGAGCTCCTCGAACGGCTTGTACCCGATTTGGATGCTCCGGCCGGCGACCACGTCCGCGGTCTGGAGGCCCTGCCGGAGTTCGTGGACCCAGAACGGGTTCGCGATGGCATCGCCGTCGATGAAGGCGACGGCCTCCCCGCGGGACTGCTTGATCCCGAAGTTGCGGCCCGCGCCCCGCGTTCCTCCGTAGAAGAAGAGGTGGATGAAGTCGTATTTCTTCTCGTACTGGCGGACGATGTCCGGCGTGCCGTCCTCGCTGCCCGCGTCCACGAGGATGACCTCGATGGGTCCCTCTTGGACCACGAGGCTGTCCAGCAGGTGGGCGATGTTCCGCCCTTCGTTGCGGACCGTGGACACGATGCTGATGAACAACGGCCGGGAACCGGGGGGCGCTGTTATCATGCTTTCGGACGTCGAAGGGAGTCGGGGGGAGGTTCTGCCGTGGCGGTCGCGTCGCGGTCCCGTGGGACGATCCCCATCCCGTGGGACCGACAATCCTTAAGCGGCGCCCGAAGGTTCCCGCTGCCCGTAGGTCATGTCCGCGGTCCCGTCCCAGGCCCCGAGCTCGGCTGCCATGCGGGCCGCCGCCCCCGGCGCCTCCGCGGCCCATCCGGGCCCGCGGCTGGATCCGAGCCTCGCGGACCGGGACTACCTTCACCTGGCCCCCCTGTCGGCCATCATCCGGGAGACCGTCCGCTCGAGGCTCACCGGGGACCAGCTCCGCGTCCTGGACCTCGGGTGCGGCTGGAAGCCGTACGCCCCTCTGTTCGCGGGGCGCTGCCGCGCCTACCTCGGCATGGACGTGACGCGCTCCTCGGCCGCCGAGGTGCTGGGCGTGGGGGGACAGCTGCCCTTCGCGGACGCGGCCTTCGACGTGGTCCTGTGCACCCAGGAGCTGGAGCACGACCCGGAGCCCCAGAGCACCGTGGACGAGGCCCGCCGCGTCTTGGCGAAGGGAGGGTTCCTGATCCTCTCGACCCACGGGGTGTGGTTCAAGCACGGGGCGGCGGACTACTGGCGGTGGACGGACGCCGGGCTCCGCCGTGTGATGCGCTCCTTCGAGGCCGTGGACATCCGGAACTGCGGCGGCCAGTACAGCGCCCTGTTCCAGCTGCTCAACCTCTACTCGGATCCCGTGCCCGTGGTCCGTCGACTCCTGTACCTCGTCAACAACGCCCTCGGCGTCGCCCTGGACCGCATCCTCCCCGCGGAGAACCTGATCGCGAACTACGTGGTCGTGGCTAGAAAATAGCGGCGAGGTCCGCCCCCCATCCGTGCACCGGGGTGGGGACCTTTATTAGCACCCCCCGATAATCGCGGCCGCAACCCCATGGCCCGCATCGTGACCGTCATCGGGACCCGCCCGGAGATCATCAAGATGGCTCCGGTGGTCAAGGCCCTGGACCGCCTCCCGGGCCGCGAGCACGTCCTGGTGCACTCGGGCCAGCACTACGACCTGATGATGGACCGGATCTTCTTCCAGGAGATGGGCCTGCGGGCCCCGGACCACCAGTTCGAGCTGAAGGACCAGCCGCCCCACCTCCAAGTCGCCACGACCATGCGGCAGATCGCGTCCGTCGCCCAGGATGCCGACCTCGTGGTCGTCCACGGGGACACGAACACCACCGTGGCGGGCGCCCTGTTGGCCAACAAGCTCGGTCGCCCGCTCGCCCACGTGGAGGCGGGCATCCGCTCCTTCGATCGGTCGATGCCCGAGGAAATCAACCGCATCGTCGCGGACCAGCTCTCCAACCTGCTCTTCGCCCCGACGGAGACCTCGCGGGGCAACCTCCGCAAGGAGAACCTCACCCAGGGAATCCAGGTCGTGGGCAACAGCGTGATCGACGCGTTGATCGAGAACACGCGGATCGCGAGGAAGCGGTCCACCCTCCTCCGGCGGCTGGGCCTCAAGAAGCGTGGATACCTCCTCCTCACGTTCCACCGCGCGGAGAACGTGGACGACCCGGAGCGACTCTCGCGGGCGCTGGACGCGTTCGAGGGCGCGTCCAAGGAGGCGGGACTCCCGATCATCTTCCCGGTCCACCCGCGGACGGCGAAGATGCTCAAGGCCCATGGCCTCGAGCGGAGGGCCGCGGCCATTCAGACCCTGCGGCGCATGGAGCCCACGGGCTACCTGGACCTGCTCGCGCTCGAGGAGAGCGCGGCGCTCGTGATGACGGACTCCGGCGGCCTCCAGGAGGAGAGCTGCTTCTTCCGCGTCCCCTGCGTGACCCTGAGGGAGAACACGGAGCGGCCGGAGACCCTGTCCCTCGGCGCCAACGTGCTCGCGGGCACGGACCCGTCCCGGGTCCTTGAGGCGGTCCGCAGGCAGATGGACGTCCCCCGGGACTGGCCGAACCCCTTCGGGGACGGCACCACGGGCCTTCGGATCGCGGGCGTCGTGGACGGCTTCCTCAGGTGAGTCCCGTGCGGATCCTCATGATCGTGTCCAACGACGTGATCCATGACGGGCGCGTGCTCAAGGAAGGCCGCGCGCTCCATGCGGCCGGTCATGAGGTGGCCTTCCTGGGCTGGGACCGCTCCGGCCGCCTGCCCGCCCGCGCGGAATGGGAGGGGATGCCCATCCACCGCGTGCGCACGGATGGCGCCATGCGGTTGCTCCCCAACGACGTGTTCCGCAACCCGGTGTGGTGGCGCCGCGCCTACCGCCTCGCCCGGACGCTGCCGTGGGACGTGGTCCACTGCCACGACCTGGACACCCTCCCTGTGGGCGTCCGCCTCAAGCGGCGCACGAGCCGGCCTCTCGTGTACGATTGCCACGAGGTGTTCGGCTACATGATCGAGGAGGACGTGCCGTCCTTCGTGACGGGGTACGCGTTCCGCATGGAGCGCAGGCTCGCGCCCCAGGCCGACCGCATCATCGCGGTGAATCCCGCGGTGCAGACGTACGTCGAGGCCGTCGCGGGCCGGTCCTCCGTGGTCGTGAGCAACTGCGAGGAGGTCACGCCGGGGCCCTACGTCCCGCCGGGCGGCCCTCCCTTCACCGTGACGTACATCGGCACGCTGCACAAGAGCCGCTTCGTCCTCGAGGCGATCGACGTGGTCGCGTCCATGCCGGACGTGCGTCTCGTCCTCGGCGGGAGCAAGGCCCTTGCGGACACGGTCCGCGAGCGATGCGCCCGCCAGGCCAACACGACGTTCCTCGGGGAGGTGCCGAGGGACCGCGTGATGCCGCTGACCCGGGCCGGGCACGCGGTCCTGTCCATGTTCGATCCCGCCCTGCGAATCAACCGGGTGGGCTTCCCGAACAAGATCTACGAGGCCATGGCCGCGGGGCGGCCGAGCCTCGTCACGAAGGGGCTCCCCATGGCCGCCCTGGTCGAGGCGAACGAATGCGGACTGGCGGTGCCCTACACTCGGGAAGGTCTCCGCGACGCCCTCGTCCGCCTGCGTGACGAGCCCGGGCTCGCCGACCGCCTCGGGCGGAACGGCCGCGAGGCCGCCGTGCGCGAGTTCAACTGGGCCGCGGAGTCGCGAAAGCTGGTCGCCCTGTACGGGGAGCTGGGGTGAGCCCGTGCGGGTCCTCTTCGTCTCGCCGGGGCTCATGGGAGCCGAGCGCGGCACGGGAAAGCTCGCGTCGTTCCAGCAGGTCGACCTCGAGCTCCTGCAGGAGCTCGGCTACGAGGTCCGTCCCCTCCTCTGGTACGGACGGCCTCTGGGTCAGCTCTTCCGCGGTGCCCGGTGGGCCGACGTCGTGTTCTGCTGGAGCATCAGCGACCACGCCCTGGCCTCCTCCCTCGTCGCGCGCCGCCTGGCCTGCGTCGTCGGGGGGTACGAGTTCGCGAACCTGCCCGAGTGCCACTACGGCAGCATGCTCACGACACGGATGCGGTGGCTCACGAAGTGGGTGTGGAAGCGCGCGGACGCGCTGCTGTACGTGGACCCGAGTCTCGAGGAGGAGGCGACGCGGGCGTTCGGGAGCCCGGGCCGCGCGTTCTACGTGCCCACGGGGTACGACTCCACGTTCTGGACGCCGGGCGACGCGCCGCGGCAGAACATCGCGGTCACCGTCTGCCATGCGCCCACGCCGGAGCGCATCCGGCTGAAGGGCGTGGACCTGTTCCTCGAGGCCGCCCGGGCCAACCCGGAGTTCGAGTTCCACGTCGTGGGGGAGCTGCCTCCCGGGATGCGCGGTCAGGACCTCGGCCCCAACGTGGTCGCCGACGGATGGCTCGAGCGGGACGACCTCCGGGACCTCTACCGCCGGGCCAAGGTGTACTGCCAGTTCAGCCTGCACGAGGGCCTCCCGAACGCGGTCTGCGAGGCCATGCTCTGCGGCTGCGTGCCCGTCGGGACCCGGTCGTACGGCATACCGACCGCGATGGACGACGCGGGCTTCCTCGTGGAACGCGACGTCGGGGCGATCAGCGAGGGAATCCGGGCGGCCATGGAGCGGGAGGACCTGCGCGGGCGGGCTCGCGACCACATCGTCCGCACGTTCCCCGTGGAGCGCCGCCGGCGCGAGCTCAAGGAGATCCTCGAGCGCCTCGTCTCCGCGCTGTGACTACCTGCATGGGCCGCGGCGGATGTGGGGCGATGGTTTATTTGTCGGAGGACGACGTTCCCGGGCCTGCGACCGGAGGACGAAGGCGTCGACGCGACCTGCGTCTTCCGGCGGGAAGGGTGCCCACGACGGACCCGGCGTGCATCTTGCAGATTGCGGACTACAGCGCCCCGTTCGCCAGCAACTTCCTCTCGTCCCTGTTCCGTCTGGAGGGTCTCGTGCGGGATCGGCTGGGGCTTCGCACGGCGTACGTCCTCCCGGAGGCGGCGCGGGAGCGGCCCTGGATCCGGACGGCCCAGGACGCGGGCGCCATCGTGGAGTTCCTGGAACGGGGCGGTTCCCACCGGCAGCGGATCCGGACCCTGCGGTGCCTGGGTCTCGAGCACCGCGCGGCCCTCCTCCACACGCACTTCGGGACGTTCGACGCGGACGCCGCGGTTGCGGCCTGGCGTCTGGGCCGCCCCGTCGTCTGGCACATGCACTCCCCGTTCCTCACGGCGGGCTCGTGGCGACGGGGGGTCGGGGAACGGATCAAGTTCGGCCTCGTGGCCCGCCTCCTCGTGGACCGCATCGTCGCGGTCTCCCCCTCCGTGGCGGAGGGCGCCGTCGCCGGGGGCGCTCCGCGCTCCAAGTTCTCCGTCGTGCTGAACGGGATCGACGTCGAGCGGGCCCATCCCCTGGACCCGGCCGACCGGTCCGCCCTGCGGCGGCGAACCGGGATTGCGGATGGGGACGTCGTGTTCCTTCTCCTGGGCTGGGAGCCCCTGCGGAAGGGGGCGGACCTCTTCGCCGAGGCGATGGCCTCGGTCTCGGGCGAGTCCGCGATGCACGCACGCGGCCTCGTCGTGCGGGGTGAGACGAACGAGGCCGAGGTGTTGGGAATGGTCCGCAGCGCTCCCTCCGTGCGCGTGATCCCCGGGGTGCCCGACGTCGCCGAGCTGTACGGTCTCGCGGACTGCTTCGTCTCCGCGAGCCGGGCCGAAGGTCTTCCCTATGCCGTGGGCGAGGCCATGGCCGCCGACCTCCCCGTGATCACGTCCGATCTGGCCCAGGTCGTCGCGGTCTACGGGCGCGCCGGGGCGGGCGTCCTGACGTTCCGGAGCGGGGACGCGAAGGACCTCGCGGCCGCCATGGCTCGCCTCCTGGCGACGTCTCCCGAGGACCGCGTGCGCCTGGGACGTGCCAACGGCGCCTTCATCCGGGAAGGTCTCTCCCTCCGCCGGTGGTCCGAGGAGATGATCGCCGTGTACCGGTCGGTCCTCGGCACGCCCGAGGGCTAGGGGGACCGCCTCGGACGGGCGGTGGGCGCGGGTTCCTCGTCGCGGCTCATCAAGCTTATGTGGGCGGGCCCGATGGACCGTCCGTGAGGGCCCGTCCCCACGGGACGCCCGTCGGGGGATCCGGCGCCCCCCGGCGGCGTTCATGCCCGAAGTGAGCGTGGTCATCCCGGTCTACAACCAGGAGACGTACCTGGGCGCCGCCATCGACTCCGTCTTCGCGCAGACCTTCCGGGACCTCGAGGTCGTCGTCGTGGACGACGGGAGCACGGACCGCACGCCGGACGTGGTCGCCTCGTACGGTTCCCGCGTGCGCGCGCTGCGGCAGCCCAACGCGGGCAACGCCGCCGCGTTCAACCGCGGCGTGCGCGCCTCCACGGGCCGCTGGATCGCCTGGCTCGGCTCCGACGACGTCTGGGTGCCGACCAAGCTGGAACGCCAGGTGGACGCCGTCCGCTCCCGGCCCGCCGCGGGCCTCGTCTACACGGACGTGGTGACCATGGATGCGGGGGGCAAGGCGCTGTACACGACGGAGTTCCCGTGCCCCGACGAGCGCGAGGCATGCCTCCGGTTCCTCCTCCGGAAGAACTTCATCAACGTGAGCACGGCCCTGGTCCGCCGCGACGTGTTCGAGTCCCTGGGCCCATTCGACGAGAAGGACTGGCTGTGCGCGGACTACGACATGTGGCTCCGGGTCGCGGAGCGGTACGACATCGTCCGCGTGCCGGAGCCCTTGGTCTGGTACCGCGTCCACCCGGGCCAGCTCTCGCGCAAGGGCCCCGAGCTCGAGCGGGGGAACAAGCGCGCGGCCATGCGCGCCGTGCGGCGCATCGGCCTCCGCCGCGGGATGGAGGGGGCCGTCCTCCGCTTCACGGACGAGGTCCTGGCCCTCCCCTGGATGGCGCGGTCCGACGGCGGCGCGTACGGTTGGCGGGAGCGCTTCGGGGCACTCTGGGAGACCCTGCGGATCTTCGTGGACCCCACGGTGCACTAGGCGAGAACCGCCTACTCGACCCCTCCCGGTTTGTCAAGCCGAACCCTTCTCCCCCGCTACGCTTTTATAGCCATCACCTCTTTCCGCGTGTCTGTCCGACCCGCGTCGGACATCAGAAGGATAAGGATGGGATGGGTAGTCGTGCCGCCCTTCAGCGCTGACCTTCCCCTGCGCAGGTGAGGACGTTGTTTCTGAAAGAAGTCCAGATGGAGAACTTCAAGTCCTTCGGAAGAAAGATCGCGGTTCCGGTCCTCCAGGGATACACGACGATCACGGGGCCCAACGGCTCCGGGAAGA
>DUJI01000029.1 GCA_013329855.1 Thermoplasmata archaeon
GTGCTGGACCTGCATCCCGCCTTCTTGGTGCACATGATCCGCGCGACGGACGCCGACTTGAAACGCTGTGCCGACGCGGGCGTGTCCGTTGTGGTCTGCCCGAGGTCCAACGCGTTCTTCGGGCTGACGCCGGACATTCCCCGCATGCTCCGAGCCGGAGTCGAGCTGCGTCTCGGTACGGACAACGCGATGATCAACGTCCCGTCCATGGTGCGGGAGATCGACTTCGCCTACCGCATCGCACGGCTCAAAGGTCAGGTCCCTGCCCGGGAAATTTTCGAGATGGCCCTCCGGGGACGGCGGCTCTCGGACCCGAGCGCGGATGGTGCCCTCCGCGTGGGCGCGCCCGCGGACCTC
Organism: Thermoplasmata archaeon; assembly: GCA_013329855.1. Classification (GTDB taxonomy): domain Archaea; phylum Thermoplasmatota; class Thermoplasmata; order RBG-16-68-12; family RBG-16-68-12; genus RBG-16-68-12; species RBG-16-68-12 sp8695u. The sequence continues at coordinate 358 of DUJI01000029.1, forward strand.
GTCGTGCGCGATCTGCCTGGCGGCGCGAGCGGCTTCGCGTCGGTCATGCGTGCCTCGGCGAGCGACGTACGTCTCGTGGTCTCGGGCGGCCTCCCGTGGCCCCCGCTGGCCGAGGCAGGACCCGCGCGCCAGGGGCTGAGGAAGGGCGCCACCCGCAGGTCGCCCCGCCGGAACCGCGGCTCCCGGAGGCCGTGACCCCATCCTTTATGACAGTCTCCCTCCTTCTCCGCGGGGATGGCCTCCTACGAGGACGTCATGTCCCTCTCCGTCCGGCGGGGTTTCCTTTGGCCCGCGGTCGACCTGTATGGGGGATTCGCCGGTTTCTACGACTACGGGCACAACGGGACGCTCCTGCGCCGGCACTGGGAGGAGGTCTGGCTCGAGCACTTCCTGGGCCTGAATGACAACTACTATCTCATCGACACGTCCACGATCCTCCCGGAGCCCCCGCTCAAGGCCTCGGGCCACGTGGATCACTTCACGGACCTGCTCGTCACCTGCACGCGGTGCGGGGAGTCGCACCGCGCGGACCACCTGCTCGAGGCGGCCACGCACGTGGAGCACGAGGGACTCTCCTCCTCCGAGGTCGACGCGAAGATCCGGGAAGCCGGGATCCGGTGCCCCAAGTGCAAGGGCGAACTCGGTGCCTCCCGGCCGTTCAACATGATGTTCCCCCTCGCCGTGGGGCCCACGGGCAAGGACGCGGCCTTCCTCCGTCCGGAGACGGCGCAGGGCGCGTTCCTCAACTTCCGGAGGGAGTTCGAGGCGCTCCGTCGACGGCTGCCCATGGGCCTCGCCATCGTCGGCCGCGCGTACCGGAACGAGATCAGCCCCCGCCAGGGGACGTACCGGATGCGGGAGTTCCTCCAGGCCGAGCTCCAGATCTTCTTCGACCCGGTCGTCTTCGCGGACCAGGTCCCAACCGCGTCCGTCGCCGACGTGCCCGTCCGCCTCTGCTGGGCCGCGGAGAAGAACGAGCCCACCGCCCACGATCTCACATCGAAGGAGCTCGTCGCCCGTGGATTGCCCACGTGGTACGTCTACCACCTGGTCCAAGTCCAGCGCTTCTACCTGGAGGTCCTCGGCATCCCTCGCGAGCACTTTCGGTTCGCCGAACTCGACGCAAAGGAACGCGCGTTCTACAACAAGATCCACTTCGACGTCCAAGTCCGCCAGGAGAGCCTGGGCGGCTTCAAGGAGGTCGGCGGCGTGCATTACCGCACGGACCACGACCTCGCGGGCCACGAGGCGGGTTCCCGCCAGAAGCAGGCCGTCACGGTCGCCACGACGCGGCTCGTGCCCCACGTCCTCGAGCTCTCCTTCGGCGTGGACCGGAACGTGTGGGCCCTGCTCGACCTCGACTACACGCCGGGCGAGCGCGCGACCCTCCACCTGCCCCCGCGGCTCGCCCCCATCGGCGTCGCCGTGTTCCCCCTCGTGAACAAGGATGGGCTCCCGGAGCGGGCGGAAGCCCTCTACGGCCTCCTGCGGAAGCGGTTCACCGCCTTCTTCGACGACGCAGGGTCCATCGGGAAGCGCTACGCCCGGATGGACGAGATCGGCACCGCGTTCTGCGTGACCGTGGACCACGAAACCCTGGAAGGGAAGGGAGTCACCCTCCGGGACCGGGATACCCAGAAGCAGGTTCGGGTCCCCGAAGGCGACCTCCCGGCGCGGCTCGAGAGCCTGCTCTCCGGTGAAGCCCGTTTCGAGCCTGCGGCGTGAGGGGATGGGCGCGGACACGCCGACGGAGGGGCTCCTCCGCCGTGTCGACTCCGACATCCGGCGGGCCGTGGCCGGTCAGGAGCGCGCCATCATCGCGTTCTCCGGGGGGCTCGCGAGCTTGATTTTGGCCGCCTTGGTCCGCAAGCGATGCGACGTCACCTGCGAGGTCGTCGGCCTGCCCGGCTCCGCGGACGCGGAGTCGGCCGTGGTGGCCGAGAAGTTCCTCGATTACCCCGTCCGGATCGTCCGGCCCGCGCCGATGAACGTCCTGCGCGCCGCGCGCGCCATCGTCTCCGCGGACGCCCGCCTGTCGCCGCCGGCCGCCCTTTCCCTGGTCCCCCTGGCCCTCGTGGAGGCGCGCCATCCGCGGGAGCGGATCCTTTCCGGGTTCGGCCTGACCTGGGACTCCTCTCCCGTCCGCTCGTTCCTCCGGTCGCGGTCCACCATCCTCCCGGGGCTTCAGGCCCGGACGGCGGCGCCGCCATCCCGGTTCCGCCTCCTCCGTGTGGCGGACCTCCTCGGCCTCCCGGAGAGCTTCTCCCGGGCCGCGCGTCGAACCCCCGCGGAGGGCTCGGGAATCGGACCCTCCATCCGAGCCATGGCCCACGCCGAGCACGCGTCCGTGGCGCGTCTCCTGGCGTCCGGTATTCCGCTGCATGATTATCACGGACGAGCGGCCACGCGCGTCATTCCCAAATCATCGCCTGTTGACTAACGGTTATAAATAGCCCGGTGACGAATCATCACGTTCGCCGTCGTCCACGCCGGACGAGGCAATGTTGGGGGACAGTCACTGACCGCGAGACGTCGAGCGCGCGCGGCGAGGAGTCTCCTCGCTCTCCTGGCGTTGGCCGTCCTCGCGTTCCTCTGCCTGGGTCTCGTCCCTCCGACGTCCGCGTCCCAACCTCGCTCGAACTATGCCCTCACGATTCTCCTGAACAACTCCCAGTCTCCCGCGATCGGGCTGACCCTGCAGCTCGATCCGCTCACGGGGAACGGCTCCTACGCGTACTGGGCGGAGACCATGACGGTGAATGTGTCCCTGGGCTCCCAGCTCGCCTGGGGCCCGGACGGGGACCCGGGAGGATACCGCGTCGTCACGCAGCACAACGTGAGCGGGACGGCGTACTTCAACCTGACCGCCTACATCGCGTCCGATGTGCGCGAGAACCTGACGAACAATCCCGGGGATCCGGTCTTCGCCACGTTCACCGCGGTGGTCACCTACACGGACAACCAGGGCGCGAACCCGCGGACCCTCGTCCGCACGGTCTCGTTCGCGCTGAACTACACCCCGCCGCCTCCGCCCCCCGTCGTCTCCGTGCTCGCCGCGGCGGCCCTGGGCGTGGGCGGGGCCGGCGCGATCGGCCTCGGCGTCTACATCGTCCGCCGCGCGCGGCTCGACGAGCTCTACCTGATGCACGACAGCGGGATGCTCATCCGCCACTGGTCCCGGACCAACGGGACCTCCCACGACAGCGACATCATGAGCGGAATGCTCATCGTCCTCCAGGAGTTCGTGCGGGACACGTGGAAGTCCCACCAGGACGAGGACGCGCCCCTGGACCAGTTGCGCTTCGGCGATCAGCGGGTCATCCTGGCCCGCGGCACCCACACCGTGCTCGCGGCCGTCGTCGAGGGACGCTACCTGAACGGACTCCCGAAGAAGCTCCAGAGGACCGTGCAGGAGTTCGAGCACTCCAATGCGGAGCGCCTCGTGAACTGGAACGGCAACGTGGACGTTTTCCCGTCCGTGGACCGGATTGCGGAGCGGTTCCTCCACGGTCAGGCGCACGGCTCGGCGTGAGCCGGGCTATTCGCACATCTGACATCCAGCAGAAAACCGTTATAAGTGGGTGCCTCGCATGCGAACGCCTGGCCTCATGACGGACGATCGGATCAAGCGCAAGGTTCTCCTCCTGGGAGACGGTGCCGTGGGGAAGACCTCCCTCATCCGTCGGTTCGTGGTGGACAAGTTCTCGGACGACTACATCACGACGATTGGCACGAAGGTCACGAAGAAGGACCTCCGGATCGAGTCGCCGGGGAAGGCCACGGACATCACGTTCATGATCTGGGATGTCCTCGGTCAGAAGGGCTACAAGAACATCCAGGAGAGTTCGTTCCAGGGGGCCAAGGGCGCGCTCCTAGTCTACGACGTCTCGCGTCCCGACACCCTGCGCTCGGTCAAGGAGTACTGGATCCCCCATCTCATCGAGATCACGAAGCCCATCCCCCTCGTGCTCGTCGGCAACAAGGTCGACCTCGCGAAGGACCGGACGACGGCCCGTGACGGACTCGAGGACGCCATGGAGGAGCTCCGGGTCACGGGCTTCCTCAGCTCGGCCAAGACCGGCGAGAACGTGGAGGCCAGCTTCGCGTGTCTCGCCAAGGCGGTCATCCTCGAGGCGGAGTCCAAGCTCCTCCGCGGCGAGCGGATCGAGGAGGACGTCCCCAACGAGCTCATCGCGGTCTGCGACCAGATCATGATGGACGCATGTGACGTCATGGGCGGCCAGGAGGCGGCCATGCCCATCGTCCGCCAGCAGATCCAGCGTGCCGGCGTCGATGTCCGTTCGCCGTCCACGGAGGGGCTCAAGCTCGCCGTGGAGTACCTCGCCGAGGCAGAGAGCGCTTTCCGCAACGCGGAGGACGTCGAGGCGAGCAAGCTCAAGCGGCTGACGTGGATCAAAGCGGTCGCGTGATCAGAGCTCGCGCACCATGTAGGGCCTCTCGAGGCGGTAGCCGAGGGACCGGTAGTATCCGCGCACCCCGACGCCCGCGGTGACCCGCAATCGCGACACGTGGAACTCGTCCCGGGCCACGGCCTCCGCTTCCTCCATGAGGCGCCGGCCGAAGCCCCGGTGCTGCCAGCGCGGCCCTGGTCGCTCGTGGAACGGGACCATGCGCCCGAACGCCTTGAGCTCGCGCACCGTGCCGCCCGCCGTGTCGATGCGCAGCCGGACGTACGCGACCAGGACGGCGTTCTCGGGATCCTCGAGGCTCAGGAACACCTCGTGGCCTCCCGACGACGTGTAGGCCTCCCGAAGCCAGGTGATCGCCTCGGGTCTCGGTTCGATCCCGCGGAAGCCCACCTCGCGGCAGCGGATGCAGCGGCAGGATCCGCCCGCGGCCCGGAGCCGCTCCCGGGCCAGGTTCCGGAGGTCGCCCTTGGTCGGGCCTCCCTCGATGTAGGGCGCACCGATCTCCCGCTGGACGCGCTGGATCCGGCACCACGGGGGCACGAGAGCCTTCACGCGGGCCACCAGGTCCGCGGCCGCGTCCGTGCTCAGGGGCGCGTACCGTCCATGCCGCCACATCTCGTGTAGGGCCGTGCCCTCCAGCACGAGGGTGGGATAGATCTTCAGGAAGTCGGGACGGTAGGCAGGGTCCAGGAAGAGGGTCCGGAAGGACTCCAGGTCCCGGACCGGATCGGATCCGGGCAGCCCGGGCATCATGTGCACCCCCCCCTTGAGCCCCGCGTCCTTGGCCCGCCGCAGGGC
>DUJI01000240.1 GCA_013329855.1 Thermoplasmata archaeon
CCGGGTGGCCCTGGTCCTCGACATCGCAGGGACCGCCTGCGGTGCGGCCATGGTGGCGTTCATGGCCATCCCCCGTCTCCGACCCTCCCTGCGAAATGGCGTGCCCGTGCTGGGTGGCCTCGGGTTCCTCTTTGTCCTGGCCGCAGCGATCTTCGTCCTGATCCAGCTCCCTGCAGCGGCGAACGCGGATCTCTTCCCCAGCGCCCTCTTCCAGTCGGGTTCCTCGCCCACGGTCTCCGCGTTCTGGGGATCGGGCTCCGTGTTCTCACCGCACTACGCTGCGACGGCCAGCTACGGCGCCGGGTGGGCCTGGTATGCTCTGGTCGCGGCATCGGGCCTTTTCCTGGCCGATCCTCTCCTCTGGGTGCATCTTCGCGGGAGCCAGGCGGCGGCAGCGTTTCGGCCCGAAAACTAGACGGCCGGCCGGGGCACGCCTTCCGCCATCCTGCCAATCGGGTTGTAACGGCTGCGATTTTGGCATCGCAACACTTATTATCAGGACTCCGACTACGAACGCCCGGGACGATATGGAGGTCCTTGAGGCCATTAAGTCGGTGAAGAGCGTGAGCAAGTTCAAGCCGGACCCGGTCCCCGAGCAGAAAGTCCAGACGGTGGTCAACGCCGCGCGACTCGCAATCTCCGCGGACAACCTCCAGCCCTGGAAGTTCATCGTGGTCTCGGACGAGGACCGGAAGCGGAAGCTGGCGGGCAGCACGACGAACAGCAAGAAGCTGCCCGACGCCCCGCTCATGGTCGTGGCCTGCGCTCGGCTCGACGAGGCCGTCGCGATGGTCGGCGGGTACATGAACTCGTACCCGGTCGACGTCGGCATGGCGGTCGCGCATCTCACCGTGGCGGCGACGAGTGAGGGGTTGGGGACCTCCTGGGTCTTCTCCTTCAACGAGGAGAAGGTGAAGGCCCTGCTTGGCATCCCGGCGGATGCCCACGTGGTGGGGTTGACCGCGTTGGGCTTCCCGGAGGCCTTCGAGCCTCCGGCCGGACGCAAGCACCTGTCGGAGATCCTCTCGTACAACCGGTACGACTAGGCGCTCCCATCGGTCCCGAACCCTCCTCGACGAGCGAAGGATGGCCCTCCGCGCCCTCACCCCAGGCAAAGCCGCCTACTGCAGCGACTGTGGAGCGAGCACGCTGCCCGACGCGGAGAAGTGCGGGAGCTGCGGCGCGGAATTCGAAGGATTCATGGACGCCGTCCTCTGCCCCATCTGCAATTCCGTGAACCCTGCGGAGACCAAGGAGTGCAGGAAGTGCTCCGCGAAGTTCCCCGAGGTCCAGACGGTCGACCTGACCGCGAAGCCGGTGGAATCGGCCCAAGAGGAGGAGTACCTCCGGAACATCCTGCGGCTGAGCCGCGACAAGGCCAAGGCCCGTGTCGCGCCGCCCGCTCCGCTCTCCGGCCCGTCCCCGTCGTCCGCGGAGCCCGTCTCCCTCATGGAAGGCGACCGCGGGGAGAGCGACCTGGAGACGCACCTCTGGCGGCTCGCGGAACCCTTCGAGAAGATGATCGACCGGCGCAAGGAGCGCCTGGCCCAGATGGACGGGCTCATCGAGCGCGCGCGGACGCGGATCAAGGCCCTCGAGGACTCGACCAACGAGATCGAGGTGCGCGAGCGCGAGGAGCTCAAGCGCCAGATCGAGGAGCTCCTCCTGGAGAAGGAGGACATCCTGAAGATCGAGGAGGGCCTCGTCGAGATGGAGAACACGTACCGGAACATCCTCCGGATGCAGCAGGACGAGCTGAAGGCCAAGGAGACCTCCTTGCGGGCGCGGATCGAGGCGTTCCGGCAGGAGCTCGAGAAGCGCGAGCGGAGCTACGGTCAGATCCGCGAGCGCGAGTCGGACATCGTCCGCCGGGAAGACGAGTTCCGGGTGCTCATGAACCGCCTCCACGAACGGGAGCGGGAGCTCGAGAAGCGGGAGGACCTGCTCCGGGACAAGGCACGGCTCCTCGACGAGCGCCACCACGCCCTGAGCGAGGCGGAGGTCGACCTGGAGAGGCGACGCTGGGGCCTGGAGCAGAAGGCGAGCGCCGCGACGTCCGCGGCCAAGGCGGGCGAGACGACGATCACGGTGGCCCCCGCCGCCCAGGAGATGACCGACCTGAGGGCGCGGATGACCCAGATGGAGGAGCAGATGGAGAAGCTGCAGGCCGAGAAGGCCGAACTCGCGAGCGAGCAGAAGGAGCTTCAGGAGTTCCGGGAGTCCATCAAGACGGTCATGAAGGACCTGGACGAGCTGCTGGGGGAGCTGCCCGACGACAAGATCCGGAGATTCGCCAAGTCCAGCCGGTTCGCGGTGTACGAGCAGGTCATGGACGATCTGGAGCTGTGACGGATGCCCGGACTCCGTGAGAAGGCCCGAAAAAGCCTCCAAGCCCCCGAGGCGGAGGCCGAGGAGAACGGTGCGCCCACGGTGGTCCGGTTCGACGCGCAGCTCGCGGAGCTCGAGGCGAGCGCCAAGGCCCGCGAGGAGGAGCTGCAGAAGGAGATCGACGACCTCCGGAAGCTGTCCGAGGCGAAGACCGCGCAGATCGTGAAGCAGGAGAACGCGCTGACCGCGGCTCAGCAGAAGCTGAAGGACCTCGAGGAGGAGAATAGCGACCTCGCCGAGGACACGAAGAAGGCGCAGAAGGCCCTCGAGCAGTTGCGGGAGCAGCTCGCGGAGGCCCATGTGGAGCTCGAGACCCTCCAGCGGACCAAGGAGGCCGCGGTGGACACGAAGGCCGCGGCCAAGCAGCTCGACACGCGGCGCACCTCCCTGGACACGAGGGATGCGGCGCTCAAAAGCCAGGAGGACACGCTGAAGAAGCGCGAGGGGGACCTCGAGAAGACCCTGGCGGGCCTCGAGGCGCGCAACAAGGACCTCAAGGCCCGCGAGGGCTCGGTGTGGGCCAAGCAGGAACAGCTGGACGCGATGGCCCGCGTCCTCAAGGCCGCGGAGAAAGAGGTGGCCGACGGTCGCGCGAAGATGGAGGCCCGGGAGGCCGAGCTGGCCGAGACCCGGAAGAGCCTCCGGGACGAGGCGGCCGCGCGCGCGACGGAGCTCGAACAGGAGGTCAAGGCCCGCGACCGCGAGCTCGCCAAGGTCCGCAAGGAGTTCGAGGCGGTCAAGGCGGACGCGGAGAACCGGGTGCGCTCGGCCCAAGAGCGCGAGATTCAACTCACCGAGGAAGTCACCAAGGGCCACAACGCGGTGGAGCAGGAGAAGGAGAAGGCCGCCCGCCTTCAAGGGGAGATCGACAACCTGCGTCGTCGAGCCGGCAAGGCCGGCGAGCTCACCGCAAAGGAGGCCGACCTGAAGAGCCAGTGGTCCCGGCTCGACGCGAAGTCGAAGGATGTCGCCGACCGGGAGGCCGAGCTGGCCGGGCAGATCAAGGAGCTCAAGATCCGCGAGGAGGCGGCCCAGCGGTCCGCGAAGGAGGCGGCCGAGAAGGCCCTCGAGGCCGAGAAGGAACTGCGGTCGATCAAGGAGCGCGAGCGGGCCGTCGAGAAGACGGAGAGGAAGGTCAAGGACGCCCTGGACCGCTCCGCCGCGGACGCCAAGGCCCGGGAGGACGCCTGGACCCAGCAGGTCGACGACCTGAAGAAGACGATCACCGCACGCGACCGCGACGCGGCCAAGCGGGACAAGGAGTTCGACGCCTTGCAGATGGCGCTCCGGGGCGCGAAGGATGCCCTCCAGCGCCGGGAGCTCGAGCTCACGGCGGACCTCACCCGGGCTCAAGCGGAGCTCGACGGGGCGCGCCACCGGGCCGAGACCCTGGAGCGGGGCCTCGAGGACGCCCGCACGGGGACCGCGAAGGCGGGGGACCTCACGGCCCGTGAGGCGGGCCTCCAACGGACCCGCGCCGACCTGGCCGAGCGGGAGAAGCAACTCGTCCAGAGTCGCTCCGACCTGGATAGCCGCTTGAAGATCGCCCAGCGCCGCGAGGAGGAGCTCGCCCGCCGCGAGACCGCCCTGACGAAGGCGGAATCCGAGTCCCAGGCCGCGATCCGCGCCCTGCGGGACCGGGAGCGCGAGGTCGTCCGGCTCGAGAAGCGCGTGGACGACAAGACGAAGGCGTTCGAGGCGCGCACGGCCCGGAGGGACCAGGAGCTCCGGGAACGCCAGGATGCCCTGGCGGCCCTCAAGCGCGACCTCGAAGGGCAATCCGAGTCACTCAAGAAGGAGAGCCGCGAGATGGCGGAGCTCCGAGAGGAGCTCGCCGACCGCACGGCGGAGCTGGACCGGCGCGACGCGGACCTCCGCGGAGCGTCCGAGGAGGCCAAGACCACCCAGGTAGCCCTCAAGGCTCGCGAAGACGCCCTGTCCAAGCGGGAGACCGCGGCGGCCGCCCTGGAAACGGACCTCGCATCGCGCGAGGAGCAGGTCGAGAAGGCCCTGTCCAAACTGGAGGCGGAGCGGGGCAACCTGGACAAGGCGCGGGAGGAGCTCGCCGGGCGCCAGACCGAGCTCGACCGCATGCAGAAGGGGATCAAGCTCTCCGCGTCCCAGATGGATGACCGCGAGGCGGCCCTCCTCAAGCGGGAACAGCAACTCTCCGAAGAGACCAAGGCCCTGGAGGCGGCCCGCAACCAGGCCAAGCTGGACCTGGACGAGGTCCGGAAGGCCGAGCGCCTCGTCCAACGGCGGGAGTCCCTCGTCCTCCGCCGCGAGGACGAGCAGAAGGAGACCGGGGCAGCCCAGGTGGCCGTCGAGAAGGAACTCCGGACGCGACGGGCCGCGATGGACCGCGAGGCGAGCGAACTCACCCAGCGCCGGCAGCAGCTCGAGGGGCGCGGACGCGAGTTGGACCTCCGGGAGAAGGAATTCCGCAGCGCCGTGGAGGGCCACAAGGCGAACTTGGCCAAGTTCGCGACCCGGACGCAGGACGTGGAGCAGCGGGAGGACGCCCTCGCTTCGCGCGAGGCCGATCTCGACCGCCGGGAAGCGGGCCTCGCGAAGGGGCGCTCCGAACTCAAGGATGGGCTCTCCGAGCTCGAGAAGTCACGCAAGGCCCTCGAGTCCGAGCGCAGGACCCTCGATGCCACTCGATCCGATCTCACCGCGAAGCTGCAGGCCGCCGAAGCCCGTCTCCGGGAGGTGACCGCGGCGGAGGCCGCCATCGCGGAGCGCGAGAAGGCGGCGGAGACCGCGCAAACCGATCTCGCGAAGCGCGAGAAAGCGCTCGGGACCGAGGCCAAGGAGCTGCGGGAGCAGCAGTCCGCCGCCGATGCGGAGTTGCGGCGTCGCGAGAACGAGACGCGCGGGGAGCTGGCCCAGGCGCGCCGGCTCAACGCGATGACGGAGAAGAAGGAGAAGGACCTCGGGCTGCGGGACACGTCCCTCCGCGGCAAGGAGGAAGAACTCCGACGCCTGGAGGCGGAGTTGGACCGACGGGAGTCCAGCGTGGACCTTGCGCGGAAAGGCCTTTCCCAGAAGGAGACGGACCTGCGGGACCTGGAGGCGCAGCTCGCCCAGCGCGCGAAGGACCTCGCACGGCGGGAGACCAAGCTCGAGGAGGAGACCGCCGCCGTCACGGGCCGCAAGAAGGAGCTCGACATCACGACGCGGGCGCAGGACAAGGAGGCCCGAGAGACGGCCACCGCTCAGAGGGACCTCGCCCGGATGCGCGCGTCCATGGGCGTGCTCGACAAGAAGATCCGTTCCGAGTCCAAGCACCTCGAGGAGCGCCTCGAGATCCTCAAGACCAAGGAGTCCGACCTCTCCGCCCGGGAGGAACGGCTCACCGCGATGGAGAGCGAGTTGGTCGGCCGGGAGGCCGATCTCAAGGAGAAGCTCGCGGACCTCGCGAGGGCCTCCGCGGGCGTCGAGGACCAGCGGGCCGAGCTCGCGAAGCGGGAGTCAGGATTGCAGGTCTTGGCGACCACCCTGGAGAAGCGGGAGACCGATGCGGACCGGCAGGCCCAGGCCCTGGCCAAGGAGCAGACGGACCTCAAGAAGGCCCTGGACGACGTCCGGGAGGAGCGCAAGCGCCTCGGGGCCGAGGGCCGCAGAATCACCGAGGAGACCAAGGTGCTCGACCGGTCCCGAGTCGATCTGGCCAAACGCGAGAAGACGCTGGAGGCGCAGGCCGCCGCGGTCCGCTCACGGGAGGACGAGGCCGCCGACCTGAAGGCCAAGGCGATGACCCTCCTGAAGTACGCGGAGAAGAACGCGGAGACCAAACGCGTCGAGCTCGAGGACCGCATGAAGGAGGAGCAGGCGCTCTTGGACGAGCAGCGCGCGTCCCTCGAGGAGGTCGCCCGGGCGCGCGAGGATCTCAGCCAGCGCCAGAGGCGGCTCGACAGCGCCCGCGCGGAGCACGAGGCCCGCGCCAAGGCCCTGGAACACCGGGACGCGCGCCTCAAGGAAGCGGAGGCGGCCGCCGCCAAGGACCGCGCGGAGCTCAAGTCCCTCTGGAAGAACCTGGAGGCCGAAGGGTCGCGCGTGGCGCGGAAGGAGCAGGCCATCGAGAACCTCGTCGCGAAGATGCTCGAGAAGGAGCGCGAGACCCTCGACGAGGAGACGCGGAAGGTTCGGTCCATGGCCGCGGACCTCAAGGGCAAGGACCGATCCCTGGAGAAGGAGCAGACGAGGCTGGCCTCCATGGAGCGGGACCTGCAGACGCTCAAGGGCAGCCTGGAGTCGCGGGAGCGCGCCATCCGAGCGCAGGAAGAGGAGCTCGAGCGCCGGCGGGAGGACATCCGCCGCATGCGCGAGCAGATCGAGGAGCTCCTCTGATCAGGGGTCGCTCGCGGGCTTCGCGGGGTCCGACGGCTCCTTCGCGGACGATTCCTCCGTCGTCGGCCAGACCACGGCGGACAGGTACAGCATCCCCATCCCGATGAGGGGGACGAAGATCAGGGAGCTCAGGAGATGATACGCGGTGAACGGCACCTGGAGCTCAAGGACATTCACGAACGTGAGCCCCATAGGCTGCGCGATGAGGTAGTACTCCCCGACGTCCGTCCAGAGGTCGTACGCGATGGTGAGCGGGATGCTCAGGGTGGTCAGGAGGGCCACGGACTTAACGCGGAAGAGGACGCGGGGCTTGATCGATCGGCCGAGGAGGCCCACGAAGAGGAAGCCCGTGACCATGAAGAACGTGAGTCCGAGGATGATCGTCGAGCCGTAGAGCGCGTAGGGCCCGCCCCAGAGGAACGGCTCCACGATGGCCAGGGTGGCCATGGGCACGAGCACGGTCCACCAACGACCGAGCATGGATCCGGCAATCAGGGTCACCGCGAAGATCGTCTCGAAGTTCGCCGTGTTGCGCAGGAAGATCAGCTTCACGAACGCCCCCACCAGGATGAGGAGGACGCCGATGGTCCGGGTCTTGCGGTCCCCCAGGCCGCGCTGGATCGCGGCACGCCATCGCGCGTTCATCCAGACGCCCCTCCCTGATCCGCAACGAACCGCCAGGTGACCGCGGCTCCGTCGGAGAGCGAGGCACGGTCCGCGGCGACCCCGCCGTACGTCCCGTTGACCCAGTACTGCCAGAACTCGCCGCCCTGGCCGTTCGCGCTGCCGTTGATCGAGATGATGAAGACGCCCGCGGGGAGTGTGTAGTTGATCCAGTGCAGGGAGAAGCCCATGTCGCGCGCGGCCTCCAGGAGGATCCCGAACGCCGTGTTGTTCGTCGTGGTCACACGCCCGTAGCGGATCGTCCAGCCCGCCCCGTCCACGACCAGGCTCACGCCGGACACGCCCGTGGCCCGGACGGGCGGCGGCTGGGAGGCCTGAACCCAGCCGTAGAGGCCCGCGATCGCCACCCCCAGGGCGGCCAGGAAGATGGCGGCCTGCGCGCGCTCGGAGAGCCTAGGGGCCATGGGGCTTCCTCCGACGCACGAGATAGACGACCACGGCCGCGGCCGCGACCACGACGAGGGCACCCGCGCCCCAGACCACGAGGTCGGGCCCCGGAGAACCGCTCGGCTGGGTGGTGCCCGCCCCGCCGAACGCATAGACATGGCCGTTATCGCCGGCCACGAAGAGGGTGCCGTCGGCCACCACCGGCGAGCTGAAGATGAAGTCCGTGGAGGTCGGGGAATTGGGCGGCGTGTAGGACCAGACCAGGGCGCCCGTGGACACATCGAGCGCGTACACGG
>DUJI01000087.1 GCA_013329855.1 Thermoplasmata archaeon
TCCCCGTGGCGCACGGTGACCGACGTCTCCCGCCGCTTCTGGGGCGTGAGGAAATCCGTCTCCTCCTCGAGGAACCGCGGCGGGCTCGTCTTGCCGATGAGGACCTCGCCGCCCGTCACCTTGACCTCGGGCGAGATGAGGCCGTCGTCCGGCGTCAGGTTCGCGTAGGACAGGTCGGCCCGCGCCCCGCGGACGTCGGGCGACGGGATCTCGAAGTGGTCCTCCTGGCCGCCCGGATACCGGCGCTCCTCCGCGCGGTAGGTCCGCATGAAGGACGAGCGGCCGAGGCCCCGGTCGATGGACGCCTTGTTCATGACGATGGCGTCTTCCATGTTGTACCCGTGGTAGGACAGGACCGCGACGACGAAGTTCTGGCCCGCCGGGCGCTCGTTGAACGAGACGTACTTCATGGAGTCCGTCTGGACGAGGGGCTTCTGCGGGTAGTGGAGCAGGTGGCTCCGCGTGTCGGGCCGCAGGCGGTAGTTGCTCTGGCCCAGCCCCAGGGACTGCTTGGCCATGCCGGACCCCATGGTCACGCGGGGGGACGCGTTGTGCTCCGGGTACGGGATGACGCCCGAGGCGACGCCCAGGATGATCATGGGGTCCACCTCGAGATGGGTCGTCTCCCTCGTGATGAAGCCCTTCACGTGGAAGGACTTGTGACAGAACCGGCACTCGAGCTGGCAGTCCTCGTCGCGGGTGCCCATGTTGACCCAGGTCACGTCGTTCCGGCTCAGGGGGTGCCTGCACTCCTTGCAGCGGGCGGGCACGTCGTACGGGTAGACCGCGATGAACTCGTCCTCTTCCTCTTCCGCGTCGACCCACTCCACGACCCCGTTCCGCACGAGATCCGAGAAGCGGAGCCGCCCCAGCTTCAGGTCGTCGTTGTGCTTCGGCGTGAGGACGAGGTGGCCGTCCTTGACCACGAGGAGCGGCCGGCGGATGCGGCCCTCGTCGCAGTTCAGGATGATCTCGCCCATGTTCTCGTCGAAGCGGACGTTCACCTCGTGGCTGAGGAGACCCGAACGTCTCCGTTCGCGGATCTCCGCGACAAGCATCTTGGGATCCTCGTGGAGACCGACCAGGTCCCCGTTCACGTAGACCCGGATGAGCTGGGTCTGCTGGCCCTTCACCTGCTTCGTGCCCAGGTCGGAGAGGAGGAGCTTGACCTCGTCCTCCGGGAAACCTTCGGACACGTCGATGACCAGGGCGCAGTTCTTCACGAGGCCACAGTTCTGCCCTTCCGGCGTCTCGTTGGGACAGAGCCGACCCCACTGGGTGGGGTGTAGGTCCCGGGCCTCGAAGTGGGGCTGGGACCGGGTGAGCGGAGACGTGACGCGGCGCAGGTGGCTCAGGGCGGACATGTTGGACGTCCGGTCCAGGAGCTGGCTCACGCCGGCGCGGCCGCCGACCCAGTTGCCCGTGGCCGGCCCGTGCAGGAGCCGCTGGGTCAGGAGATCGGGTCGGATGGCGGACGAGATCTTGAGCTCGCGGTGGCGCGCGTAGGAGCGCTCGAGCTGGTACTTCAGGTCCTTGATCACGTTGGCGAAGGCGACCCGGAAGAGGTCCTCCATGAGGTCCCCGGCCAGCTTGAGCCGCTTGTTCGCGTAGTGGTCCTTGTCGTCCTCGCGCCGCTTGCCCAGGGAGAGCTCGAGGATCGTGCGCGCGACGCGGCCCAGGAAGATGGCCTTCTTGATCCGGTCCTCGCGGGTGTCGCCCAGGTGGGGCAGCAGGGACCGGTCCAGGATGGACTCCACCTTCTGAATCCGGTACTCCTTGGCCTGGCCCGTGGCGAACTTCTTCTCCAGGTAGTTGATCGCGTCGTCCCTCGTGAAGATCCCGTTGGGCGGGTAGACCTTCTTGTTCTGGCACTCCTCGATGTTCGCGTAGACGATGTTGGCCATCTCGGGCGCGGAGACGATCGCGTTGTAGATCTCCTCGTCCTTCTCCATGCCCAGGGCCTTCATCAGGATGATCAGGGGGATCTGGCCCGAGGCCGTGGGGACGGAGACGATGAGCTGCCCGTCCTTCCGCTTCTCCATCAGGGTGAGGGCGCGGTACCCTTCCTTCTGGGAGAAGACCTTGGCCACCTCGACCTTCCGCCCGTACCGCTCGTTGAACTCCACGAGGACCCGGTTGGGGGCGAGGTCCTCCAGGGAGATCAGGGCGCGCTCCGTGCCGCCGATGATGAAGTAGCCGCCGGGGTCGTACGGGTCCTCCCCGGACTCGATCAGCTTGCGCTTGTACTCCTCGAAGGTCAGCTCGCCCTCCGTCTCCAGGTTCTCCTTGTACAGGAGGCAGCGCTTGGACTTGACCATGATGGGCAGGTTGCCGATGTGGACCCGCTCCGGCTCCCGCTCGATCCCGTTCTCGATGACCGTGAAGTCCAGGTAGATGGGCGCCGTGTAGTTCAGGTTCCGGAGGCGCGCCTCCATGGGGGTCAGGGGATGCGTCGCGCCGTTGGCCTCCTTGACCACGGGCAGCCCGAGGGTGATCGTCGGCTTCGCCTCCAGGTCGATCCGCCCGCGCTCGTCGCGCTTCCGGCCGATCCGGATCTCGATCACGTCGCCTTCCGTGCGGTCCTCGTCCAGCTTGATGACGCCCCGGCGTTCGTCCTCCGGCGAGGAGCGGAGGTTGTCCACGATCCGCTGCATCCGCGAGTTGGGGTTGTCGATCGTCGGCAGGAAGTCATCGAACGAGGCGATGTGATGGTTCACAATGGAGCGTTCTCGGAAGAACGCGTCAATCAGTTCTCGCATGCTCTACCTCCCGATGACCAAACGGTATGCTTCGGACACTCCGGCGGTCCCGCTCAAGCGGGTGACCTTGACGATCCGCCCTTCCTCGATCGGGCCCTCGATGCGTTCGAGGACCTGGATCACGGGATCGCTCCGGTGGATTTTCGGGAGCTGGTCCTTCGTAATCCGGAGCTTCTTCAAAAGCGCTACCGCCTCTTCCTCCGCGACGAGGCGGTGCTCTGGTACAAGCTGGTGCTCCAGCACATTGAACCTCAACGGGGTTCCTCCCTGGGCGACCTCACTCTCGGCCTGGCATGTCACGCGCGCGGGAGCCCTACGGGCCCGCGGGGATTTTCGGGGACCCGGCGCGGGCCGCAGGGCCCGTTCGAACCCCGGACCACCCGGTTTCCTTCCGCTCTTCTGGACGAAGGGCGGCTAAAAGCCGGATGCTCTTTCTAGGGACGGTTGGATCGCCATCCTACCTAGCTGAGCTACGGGCCCTCGGGCTGGCGGCGGCGACATGCGGAGCGCTGCCACACCCGCAGGTGTAGTTAAACTTTGCGGCCGTTTCGGGCCTTGGAAGGCGGGTAGGCCCCGCCGGATCGCTCCCCGGAGCCGCGATCCCGATTATTATACGACGCGGTAGATGGAAGTCGGCCGGGACAGACCGCGACCACAACGTTTTATAGACCCCGCCCTTTCCAAGCCGCCGTGCCCGCCGAGGAGAACCGCTGCACCTCCTGTGGGGCGGTGCTCCTGGGCA
>DUJI01000109.1 GCA_013329855.1 Thermoplasmata archaeon
TCTCGACTCCGCCGGCCACCGCATCGTGGACCGGATCGTCCAGCGGCGAGACCACCCGGACCCCCAGACCTTCGTGGGCCGCGGGAAGCTGGAGGAGATCCGGCAACGCCTGGACCGCGGGGACGCGGAAATCGTCGTGTTCAACGGCGAGCTGCGCCCCACGATGCACTATCACCTCGAACAGGAGCTCGGGGTCGAGTGCTACGACCGCCTCCGTGTCCTCCTCGAGCTGTTCGCGCAGCGCGCGGCGACGCGGGAGGCGAAGCTCCAGGTCGAGCTCGCGCTGCTCCACTACGAGGTCCCGCTCCTCCGGGAATGGATCCATGTGGCGGACATCGGCGAGCGGCCCGGGTTCATGGCGGGCGGCGAGCTCCGCGTGGACGCGTACTACGAAACGGTCAAGCGACGTCTGAAGAAGATTAAGGACGAGTTGGAGACGATCCGGCGTGAACGGGATGTCCGGCGGCAGTTGCGGAAGGAACGCGGCTACCATCTCGTGGCCCTCGCGGGCTACGCAAACGCGGGGAAGTCCTCCCTCCTCAACGTCCTCGCGAAGGAGCACGTCGTCGTCGATTCGCGGATGTTCTCCACGCTATCCACCACGACCCGTACGCTACCCGGCACACGCCGACGCATCCTCCTCACGGACACGGTCGGGTTCGTGGACGGCGTGCCCTTCTGGATGATCGAAGCGTTCAACGCGACCCTGGAGGAGATCTTCCAGGCGGACCTAGTCCTCCTCCTCGTCGACGCCTCCGATTCCGTGGAGGAGATCCGGCGGAAGGTGCGGCTCGCCGCGCGCACCCTCCTCCCCCGGGTCGCCGTGGAGGCCGTCCTGCCCGTCCTGACCAAGGTGGATCTCCTCCCGGCAGACACCCTGGCGGCCAAGGTCCAGGTCCTCACAGACTCCGAGCTCCATCGCTCCCCTCTCCTCCTGAGCGCCCGAACGGAGGAGGGGCTCGACGACCTCCGGACGACCATCCAGGACCTGTTCGCCTTCCCCATCGAGATCCATCTCGTCCTGCCCCTGGACCCGGGGAGCGAGGGGAAGCTCCACTGGCTCCACGAGCACGCGGACGTCCTCTCCGTGATCCATCATCCGGACCGGATCGAGGCCGTCGTGCGTTGCCGGCTTCAGGAGGCGTCGACCGTGGAGAACCTGGGCCGGGTCGCGCTGCGGACGGACCTCAGCCCTTGATCCGGAACTCCTTCCGCTTCTGCTGGTACCGCTTCTCATAGGAGGAGGGGAGGTGGTAGTAGGCCAGCTCCTCGATCCGCCCCTGGTTCTTCACGAAGATCTCCTTGGAGGTCGTGGTCACGAGGTGGTCGAATTCCCGCTCCTTGCGGATCGTGTCGATGAAGTAGTAGCCGCCCCCGAGGAGAGCCAGGAAGCCGAGGAAGGCGACCCAGATCATCCAGTTCCCGATCCCGTCGTTGATGTTCCGCAGCCAGTCGGGCGTCTGGGCCGGGATGACCCAGTACGTGAACGAGAGAATCATGCTGAGGATGCCCAGGCCGAAGACCAGCGTACTCAGCTCGTACCGCAGGTCTCGAAGGAGGCTCATTCGACGCGGCTATGGGTGCGACGGTCATAAGCTTTGCTCGCGGAACCCAAGGTTCAATCTCCCGCGCTCCATGTCCGCGCCGGTTCCATGCCCCTCCGCACACCCCTGTACGCATGGCACGAAGCCGCGGGCGCGCGGCTCATCGAGTTCGGCGGCTGGCAGATGCCTCTCCAGTACACGGGGATTATCGAGGAGCACCTCACGGTCCGCCGTGGGGTCGGGCTGTTCGACGTGAGCCATATGGGCAAGCTCCTCGTGCGGGGTCCATCCGCCCACGCGTTCCTTGATGGCTTGAGCGCGAACGACATCCCGACCACGCCGGGACGGGCGCGCTACACGCAACTCCTCCGCGAGGACGGGACGATCATCGACGACCTCATCGTCACCTGCCTGTCGTCCACAGACTTCTTCGTCGTCTGCAACGCAGGCCCTCGTCCCACGGTGCTTGCGTGGTTCGCCGCCCATCGGCCCCCGGACGCGGCGGTGGAGGATCTCACGCGGAGCCATCTCTGCATCGCGGTCCAAGGCCCTCGCGCTCCGGAGCTCCTGCAGCGGCTCACGCCGACCGACCTGTCGGCCGTCCGCCCGTTCTGGGGATCCGTGCTGGACGCGGCGCCGACGGACGACCCGGTTCCCGAAGCGGCCGCTCCACCGGAAACGGAGGGGTGGGGGTGGCCCGCGGCGGATCCCTTGATGGCGGCCGGTTCCCAGCTCGCACCCACCGGCGTTTCCGGTGGACCGCGGTTCCTGGCCACCCGCACCGGGTACACGGGCGAGCCCGGGTTCGAGCTGTTTCCACCTGAAGTGCCGGGGCAGCGGCTCTGGGCGGCCCTTATGGCCGCGGGGCACGATCTCGGCGTGCAGCCCATCGGCCTGGGAGCCCGGGACACCCTGCGGCTCGAGAAGGGATACCTCCTCTCCGGCCAGGACTTCACCGGGAGCCAGACCCCGCTCGAGGTGAACAGCGCACGGGTTATCAGGTGGGACCGGCCCTTCCTCGGCCGCGAGGCCCTGCAGGCCCAGAGGGCGCGGGGAGACTACCCGCGCCTCGTCGGCCTGAGGATGATGGATCGGAGCATTCCCCGCCACGGGTGCGGGGTCCTCTCGGGAGGGGCCCGCGTGGGCGCGGTGACGAGCGGGACGTTGTCCCCGACCCTGCGCGTGGGGATCGCGCTCGCGTCGGTGGACCGGGCGCACGCCACCGTGGGCACGTCCCTCGACGTCGACATTCGCGGCGCGCCCCACTCCGCGCAGGTGGTCCGCCCCCCCTTCCTGTGACTCCCTCGCATGGAGGGATTTCGGATAGCCGAACTGGGCCGGGAGCAGGCTTATAGCGGGCTGCGGCATTACCCGGGATGCCTGGTAACAGATGTGGTAAAAAACCGGAGGAATGCCGGTAACAAACGTGCTTCAAAAAGAACTATACCCCCATGCCTCGTTCGCCGCGCTCACCCCCAGGGATGGTCCGGAACGCATAGCTTGTCCGTGCTGGAGCCCCATCTGGAGAGGGTCTTTCCATGGAGCAGATGAAGGTTGAATCCAAGGGCGCCGACGTCCTCGCCCGTGAGCCCGATCCTAAGCTGACCGAGAACGCCCTTCGCGTGCTCGAGAAGCGCTACCTCAAGCGCGATGACCAGAATCGGGTCATCGAAACCCCGAAGGAACTCTTCGTGCGCGTCGCCTGGAACCTCGCGCAGGCCGAGCGCTACTATGGCGCGGACGAGAAGCGGATCGAGGAGACCGCGAAGCGCTTCTACCGCCTCATGGCCGACCTCGAGTTCCTGCCGAACAGCCCGACCCTGATGAACGCGGGGCTCGAGCTGCAGCAGCTCAGCGCCTGCTTCGTGCTGCCTGTGGACGACAGCCTCGCGGGGATCTTCGAGTCCCTGAAGCAGCAGGCCTTGATCCACCAGTCCGGCGGCGGCACGGGCTTCTCCTTCTCGCGGCTGCGGCCCAAGGGCGACTTCGTCAAGTCGACCATGGGCGTCGCCTCGGGCCCCGTGTCCTTCATGAAGATCTTCGATGAGGCCACACAGCAGGTGAAGCAGGGCGGCTGCATCTCGACGGCCAGCCTGCTGCGAACGACGGGCGGGCTCAAACCCCTCGGGCGCCTGTTGAACTCTCCCCCTCTCGGAGAGAACTTCACCCGGGAGCAGGTCTTCGACGGTTCGCAGTACTCCCATGCGCTCGTCGCCCAGGACAACGGCCCGGCCGACGTCTGCACCATCGAGACGAGCCTAGGCCTCACCCTGCAGGCGACGTACAACCACGCCGTGGCCGTAGTGGACGAGGCGGGGCAGATCTCCTGGCGGGAGGTCTCGCAGCTGAAGCCCCGTGACTGGCTCGTCGTCGTCAAGGGCGGTCATCTCGGAATCGACGGGCCCCTGCCCGGGCTGCCGGAGCAGCATGGGAACGCCGTCCCGATCCGTGTCCCCACGCGGATGAACCCGGAGATCGGGGAGATCCTGGGCCTCTACATGGCGGACGGGTGCACGAGTTCCGGTGGCCGCCTCATCATCACCATCGGGACGAAGGACCTGGAGGTCGCCGAGCGCCTGCGTGGCCTCATGAAGCGGGCCTTCGACCTGGAGCCCAACCGCGTCACGGAGGGTGAAGGCGGCGGTTGGGTCGATATCCAGTATCAGTCGCGGGACCTCGTGCGGTGGATGGAGCGCCTCGGCTGGCTCAAGGCCTCCTCCCCGCAGGCGTTCATCCCCGCGGAGATTCTCGGCGCATCGGCGGACACCGCCCGCGCCTTCCTACGGGGATTGTTCGAGGGGGACGGACACGTCCACTCCTCGAACGGCTACGCCTGCCTCTCGACCACTTCCTCTCGCCTCGCGGAGGAGGCGCAGCAGCTGCTCCTGTCCCTCAGCGTCGTGGCCCGCCGCCGCACAACCACACTGCGGCCGGGCTCGTACGGACGCCGCCCCATCCACACCCTCACGGTCGTGGACGAAGACAGCCTCCGAAGGTTCTCGCAGGAGATTGGCTTCATCGGCGATCGGAAGCAGGGCCGCCTGGAACACGGCCCGAGGTCCGAAGTCAATACCTCGGACGTGGTGCCGAACCAACGTGAGGTCCTGCGGTCCCTCTATCCGTTCGTGGGCCGCGGGAGCGGCCCCGGCCGTTCGAAGCGAGGGGCCCACCGCAGCCTGTACCGCGCGCTGATGCACTACATGAGCGAGGGACACCCGCGCCAGCTCCCTCGGAATCGTCTGCGGACTCTCCTGGCGCGGTTCCCCGAGCTGGCGGCGGACGCCCACCTTCAGGCCATGGCCGACCCGTCACGGGTCTATGCGCGAGTGACGGCGATACGTCCCGCACGGACCGCGACGGCCGACTTGGAGGTCCCCGGCCCCGCAAGCTTCGTGGCGAACGGGGTCTTGGTCCACAACAAGCGCCGCGGCGCCAACATGGGCATCCTCCGCGTGGACCATCCGGACATCCTCGAGTTCATNNCTCCCTGAACCTGGAGAAGCACATGGTCCACGGGAAGGACGGCCGCCGGACGGTCGACTGGAAGAAGCTGGAGACGTCGATCCGCGCGACCGTCCACATGCTGGACAACGTGATCGACATGAACGCGTACCCGGTCAAGGAGATCGAAGAGATGACCAAGGCCACGCGGAAGGTCGGCCTGGGCGTCATGGGCTTCGCGCGCATGCTCTTCATGCTCGAGGTGGCCTACGACAGCCCCGAGGGGATTGAATGGGGCCGCAAGCTGATGAAGTTCATCCACGAGACCGGGTACGACGAGAGCCAGAAGCTCGCCGCCGAGCGCGGCACGTACCCCGCGTGGGAGGGCAGCCGGCATTGGGAGAAGGGCATCCGGATGCGCAACTCCTACGTGACCACGGTCGCGCCGACGGGCACCCTGTCCATGATTGCGGACACGTCGGGCGGGTGCGAGCCCGAGTTCAGCCTGCTCTGGTACAAGCGGGTCATGGAGGGCGAGGAGCTCCCCTACTTCCTCGAGTACTTCGAGGAGGTCGCGCGCCGCGAGGGATTCTGGCGCCAGGACCTGGTCCAGAAGATCCTCGAGAATCACGGGTCTGCCCGCGGGCTCGCCGACGTCCCGGAGAAGTGGCAGCGCGTGTTCGCGGTCGCCCACGACGTCGCGCCGGAGTGGCACGTGCGGATGCAGGCCGCCTTCCAGGACTACTGCGACGCGGCGGTCTCCAAGACGATCAACCTGCCCCGGGAGGCCACCGTGGAGGACGTGAAGCAGGCGTACCTCCTCGCGTACGAACTCAAGTGCAAGGGGATCACCGTGTACCGGGACGGGTCGCGGGAGGATCAGGTCATGAACGTGGGCGTGGCCGAGACGGAGAAACCGAAGGAGGTCCGCGTGGCCGTTGCCGCGGAAGCCGCCGCGCCCGTGCGTCCCCGCGCCCGCCCGGACGTGATCACGGGCCGGACGCAGAAGATCCTCACGGGCTACGGCGCCCTGTACGTGACGGTCAACGAGGACGACCGGGGGCTCTTCGAGGTCTTCGCGCAGATCGGCCGCGGAGGCGGCTACACGGCCTCCTTCACGGAAGGCCTCGCGCGCCTCGTGTCCCTGTGCCTTCGGTCCGGCCTCCCGGTCGACGAGATCATCGACCAGCTCGAGGGCATCCGAAGTCCGCGGATCGCCGTGGATCACGGCGAGCGGATCTACTCCATCCCCGATGCGATCGCGAAGGCCATGAAGCGCCACATCGGGATGCAGAAGACCGGCGTGGTGCCGCCCGTGGAGACCTTCGACGAGCTGGGCGGGGCCGTGGAGACGGACGTGGAGCTGGAGAAGGAGTCCCGCGACGTCGAGGAGATGCTCAAGAAGGGCCTGAACCCCGAATGCCCTGAGTGCGGCAAGCAGCTCGTCTACGAGGAGGGGTGCGTGAAGTGCCACTCCTGCGGGTACTCGGAGTGCTGACGCCGCCTCCTGCGCGTCGAAAGGGACAAGTGCCCGTGCGGCTACGGGGAAGCCGATGGCCCGTGTGCTCTTCGCCTGTCGCATGGACGCCGAGCCCCGCGCCGTGCTCGCCGAGAAGAACGCCAACGCCTTCGAGGCCGTCATCCTCGCGGACCTGCCCGAGTCCGAGGTCGCGGCGGCCTGGTCCACGGCGGACGTCCTCGTGACCACGGGGTTCGGCCGCGAGATTCCTGCGGACCTCGCGGCGCGGGCGCCGCGTCTTCGGATGGTCCAGACCCTGGTGGCCGGCGTGGACCACCTGCCCTACCGTTCGTTCCCCCGGTTCCTGGTCGTCTGCGGGAACGCGGGCGCCTACAACGTCTCCGTGGGCGAGCACGCCCTGGCCCTCCTGCTCGCGGCGGCCAAGGACATCCCCCAGCGGACCCGCGAGATCGCGTCGGGCGTCTTCGACCAGAGCGCGCGGAGCAAAGCCCTGGCCGGGGCCACGGTGCTCGTCCTCGGCATGGGAGGCATCGGCACGTACGTCGCGAGGGCCTGCAAGGCCCTGGGGATGCATGTGGTCGGGGTGGGCCGGTCGGGCACGGTCGTCCCGCCCGCGGACGAGGGCGGTCGTCTCGACGATCTCCCCCGGCTGCTGCCGCACGCGGACTACGTCGTCCTCGCGTTGCCCCTCACGGCCCGGACCCTGGGTCTCGTGAACCGCACGTTCCTCGCCGCCATGAAGGAGGGGGCGGTCCTCGTGAACGTCGCGCGGGGGAAGATCGTGGACGAGGACGACCTGTACGAGCACCTGCGGAGCCATCCCGAGTTCCGGGCCGCCCTGGATGTCTGGTGGGTCTATCCCGACGGCGACCGGGGGCACCCCTTCCACCGCCCGTTCCACGAGCTGCCCAACGTGGTCATGACTCCCCACAACGCGAACGCGATCCCGGGGCAGCGCCGCTGGGCCATGGAAGCCGCCCTGAACAACGTCCTCCGCTACCTGAACGGGGAGACACCCCGGAACGTGGTCAACGTGCCAGACTATGACAGTGTGGCCGAGCCACGTTAGGGGATGGGCCCCTCTACCCCCTAGAAAATACTCATTGACATAAAGACTTAAAAGGGGAGGTTCCTACTCGCGGCTACTCCCGATGTCGAAGTCCTTCGATATCCGGAGGTGTGTCTATGCCGAAACCGAAGGAATCTCTGAACCCGTTTGAGGTCGCCCAAGAGCAGATCGACCGGGCCGGGAAGAAGCTGAACCTGGACGCCGATCTCCTGGAGCTCCTCAAGCACCCGAAGCGAGAACTCCACGTGAACTTCCCCGTCAAGATGGATGACGGACATACGAAGGTCTTCACGGGCTACCGTGTGCAGTACAACGACGCCCGCGGACCGTTCAAGGGTGGCATCCGCTACCACTGGAACGTCAGCATCGACGAGGTTCGAGCCCTCGCCTGCTGGATGACGTGGAAATGTGCCGTCATGGACATCCCCTACGGAGGCGCGAAGGGCGGGATCATCTGCAACCCGAAGGAGATGTCCAAGGC
>DUJI01000145.1 GCA_013329855.1 Thermoplasmata archaeon
GTGATCCGCGGCAAGGCCCTCGTCATCGAGGACCAGATGGAGACGCGGCTCTGGGACCTGTTCCAGATCGACCGGCGCCCCTCCTTCACGCACTTCGGCATCCTACGGTTCAAGGACCTGGAGCTCTCCAAGTCCCGGTACCGGCGCGAGATCGCCGAGGGCCGCCTCTCGGGGATCGACGATCCGCGGACGTGGTCCCTCCAGTCCCTGCGGCGGCGAGGCATCCAGCCCGCGGCCCTCCGGGACTTCGTCCTGGACTTCGGGCTGAGCCTGAACGACATCGAGGTCGCCGCGGAGACGCTCTACGCGGAGAACCGGAAGCGGATCGATGAGCACGCGAACCGCTACTTCTTCGTCCCCGAGCCCGTGAGCGTGGAGATCCACGGGCTCCCGGCCACGGAGGCGGCCCATCCCCCGCTCCATCCGGACTTCCCCGGCCGGGGCACGCGCACGGTCCCCGTGGGCCCCAAGTTCCATGTGGCCAAGGAGGACTTCGACCGATTCCGCGGTCAGGAGGTCCGTCTGAAGGACTTCTGCAACGTGGTCCTGGATCACCGCGCGACGTTCGTCTCATTGGAGAACAAGGACATCCCGAAGATTCAGTGGGTCTCCCACGGCGGCGTGCCGACCCACGTGGTCATGCCCACGGGCTTCGAGTCCCGCGGGCTCGCGGAGCCCGAGGTGGCCTCCCTCCGTGTGGACGACGTCGTCCAGTTCGAGCGGATCGGGTTCGCGCGGGTCGACCATGTGAGCCGCGCGGAGGTCCGCGCGTACTTCGCGCACCGCTAGACCGATTATGCCCTGATGGGCATACCGCCCGAACCTGTACGGGAAAGGCTTTTTCGGAGCGCCGAAATTCTCTGCGCCGGGCGTCCCATGGGCAGCCATCGTCTCGCTTTCCCTCTACTGGGTCTCGCCTTCCTATCCCTGGTGCTGGGCATCTGGTCCGGGCTCGTGCGCGTCGGATGGCCTTGGCCCTCCCTCACCCCCGACTTCTGGCTAGCCCACGGCCCCCTCATGGTCTCCGGTTTCGTGGGGACGCTCATCGCGGTCGAGAGGGCGGTGGCCATCGGGCGTCGTTGGGGCTATGCCGCGCCTGCTCTGACCGCTGCGGGCGCTCTCGTCTTGGTCGCGGTGCCTCTGTGGCTGGGACCGTTGCTCATCGTCCTGGGGAGCGCCGTCCTGGCCGCCCTCTTCGGCGTCATCCTCCGCCGCCAGCCCAATCCGTCAACCGTTGCGATGCTGCTCGGGGCCGCGACTTGGGTGGTGGGGAACCTCCTGTGGCTCTCATCCTATCCGGATCTCGACGTCGATGCGGTGGTCCTGTGGTGGATGGCCTTCGTCGTCCTGATCATCGCGGGGGAGCGGCTCGAGCTCAGCCGTGTGCTGCGCCTCCCGCGCGGTGCCGACGTGGCGTTCCTTCTCCTAGCGGACGCGTTCGTCGTGGGCGCGGCCTGGGCCGCCTTCGACCTGGGTGCCGGAAGCGTCCTCAGCGGGATGGCCCTTCTTGGCTTGTCCGCCTGGCTGCTGAGGTTCGACATTGCGCGGATCCAGATCCGCCAGAAGGAGCTGAGTCGCTTCATCGCTGCGGCTCTCCTGCCGGGCTACGCGTGGCTCGGGCTGGGTGGCCTGTTCCTCGCCGTCTCGGCGTTGGCCCCCTTCCCACTGGTCTACGACGCCATGCTTCACGCCGTCTTCCTCGGGTTCGTCATCTCGATGATCTTCGCCCACGCTCTGATCATCTTCCCTGCCGTTCTGGGCCTTCCGCTCCCTTACCGCCGTTGGTTCTACGGACATCTCCTCCTCCTGCACGCGGGGCTCGCACTCCGAATCGTGGGGGACGTCGTGACGTCCGAGCCCCTCCGGCAGTGGGGGGCCTTGCTGAATGGCGTCGCCCTGGTCTGGTTCCTCGTCGACACCGGAATCGCCGTCCGGCAGGGAAGGGCGGAGGCACTTTCGACGCCGGCCTGAGAGATTGCCACTTTCGGTGGCCTCCCCCGCCCTCGGTTTGAACCAGTAGTCGGTTATGCCCACATGGGCATAGAGGTGCGTTCCCGCTCCGTACGCCGAGCACGGCGCCAGAGATCCGCAGGCAGAGGCGGCTTCATCGTCGCCTGGGACGTGGATAGCCACGACGCGTCCCAATGCGCGCACGTTCGTCGGTTCATCTTCGGATACCGGCTAAATCAGGACGGCCGAGCATACCGGTACCCCGGCTTCGTGGAGCGGGACGGAGTCCGCTACCTGGGGCAGTCCGTGCTCTTCGTCACCGAAGAATCCCTGCCCGCACTTCTGGAGTTTCTGAGAGCCCAAGCTGTGGACCACGTAATCACGAGCGCTTGGCTTGGTGCCGTTATGCCCAGTTGAGCATGATGCGGCGGTGCCCCTCTGGGTCCTCGGTTGCGGTGTATGCCCCGTTGGGCAGAACCGGTGAGCCCCGCGGTCAACCTTTTCTACCGAACGCCTCTTCCGAGGCTCATGGTCCGCTTCGCGAAGCGCGTCACGTCCATCGAGTCGTCCCCGACCGTACGCCTCGGCGACCTGGTCACGGAGATGAGGGCCCGCGGCGAGACGGTCCTCTCCTTGTCCGTGGGCGAGCCGGACTTCCCGAC
>DUJI01000220.1 GCA_013329855.1 Thermoplasmata archaeon
ACGAAGGGCATGAGGATGGGGATGAGGACGAACTCGTCGGGCCAGGTGAACACGGGCGAGCTGAGGTAGCGGCCGAACACGTAGAGGGAGAACCCGAGGGCCGCGGTCGGGACGATCAGGAGGGACGAGGTGCCGATGGCGACCCGCGTCTTCCGGCCCAGGAGGAAGAGGATCAGGGGTACGTTGAGGAGGCCGCCGCCGACCCCCGCGAGGCCCGAGAGGAAACCGGAGCCCACCATGGTCACCGTGGTCTCGCCGACCCGCTTCGGGGTCAGCTTGGAGTCGTCGTTCTCGTCCACGGGGCGCGCGTTCCGGACCCAGTCGCGGACCATGAGGGCGCCGAAGACGAACAGGATGACCACGAAGATGACCTTGAACGCGTCCTTGCTCACGAACCCGATGTGGGTATAGGTCCCCAGGACCGCGCCAATCAGGGTGCCGATGACCAGGGTGCGACCCAGCTTGAAGTCCACGAACCCTTTGCGGCGGTGGTTGATCGCGGAGGACGCCGCGGTCATCGTGGTCAGCGTGAGGGAGATGGGGGCGGCGAGGAGGGGGTCCGACACGCCGGTGGCCAGGAGGATGGGGACGAACAGGAGGCCGCCGCCGAGCCCCAGGTTGGAGTAGATGAACGCCACCCCGAACATGAGGACGATCTGGAGGAGCACGGTGGCGGGGTCGAGGATCATGGGGCCCGGCGAGCGCAGCCGGAGATAAATAGAATGCGCCGTTCGCGTTCGGGGAAGGCGAGCGGGAACCGCATGGTCCTCCTGGTGCGCTTCGGGGAGATTGCCCTCAAGAGCCGCTACGTGCGGCGCCACCTCAGGGACCGCCTCGTGGCGAACCTCCAGGATCTCTTCGCGATGGAGAACGTGGAGTGCGTCACGGAGGCGGACGAGGCCCGGATCTACGTCCACGTGGACGATCCTGCGAGGGCCAAGTCCATCCTCATGCGCGTCTTCGGCGTCGTGTCCATCAGCCCCGCCACGGAGGGCCACGGGGACCTGGAGACGATGAAGCGGCTCGCCGTGGAGGAGGCCCGGAGCGCCGGGGTGGCGGAGTCCACGTTCGCCATCCGCGCACGCCGCGTGGGCTCCCACCCGTTCACGAGCCAAGACCTCGCCAAGGAGATCGGCGGCGCGGTGCTCGACGCCTGCCCCGGGGCCAAGGTCAACCTAGGCGCGCCCGCGGTCGAGATCCACGTCGAGGTGCGGGAGAACCGCGGCTTTGTCTTCCGGGAGTTCTGGCCCGGCCCCGGTGGTCTCCCCCTGGGGAGCCAGGGACGCGCCCTGGCCGTGGTCGAAGGCGAAGCCGGGATGGTGGCCGCGTGGATGGCCATGAAGCGCGGCTGCCGCGTGGTCGTCGCGGCGCCGCCGGGATCCCATGAGGCCGACGTCCTGCGCGCCTGGGAGCCCGGGCTCAAGATGCTGGAGATGACGGGACCCGATCGCCTGGAGGAACTGGTCCGCATCGCGCGGGCGGGCGCGGTGTTCCTGGGCACTCGAGGTCCCGAGTTCGACCCCGCACGACGGCCCCAGGTGTCCGTGCCCGTCTTCGAGCCCGTGGTCGGGCTACCCGACGCGGAGCTTGCCTCGCTCGCGGCGCGTATCCGCGGGACGTGAGCGGCTCACTTGCCCTTGCGCTCGTGGGAGAGGATGCTCGGGCGCACGCGCTCCGCACCCTTGCCCTTGTACGTCAGACCGCGGCCCTTCTTCCCCGCGGACGTCAGGCCCCGGAAGGCGCGGCCCCGATTCGCAGGGTTGCAGATCCAGTTGATCTTGGGGTCGTTGCGGATGGCGGGGTGCTCCGGATCCACGAGGATGACCTCGTAGTACTTGTGCATCCCGTCCTCGCCGACCCAGTACGAGTTGAGAACCTCCAGGTTGGGGTAGTGGCGCGCCGTGCGCTCCTCCGCGATGCGCTGGATGGACTTGGCCATGGTGATCTTCATCAGACCGCGGCGCTTCGGATGGCGTCCGCCCATGGGACGGGGCCGGCGGCGGCCGCCCCGGCGCACGCGCGCGCGTACGACGACGTAGCCCTGCTTGGCGCGGTACCCGAGCTCGCGGGCGCGGTCAATCCGCGTGGGGTGTTCGAGTCGGGCGAACGCGGCTCCGCGCCGCCAGTCGACCATGCGCTGGAAGTGGGTCTGTTCGACCACGCCGCCTTTGGGCTTCTTCCAGGCCTGCTTCACATATCCATACAAGTTCCGCGGGCGGACGGGCTTCTTCTGCTCCTCCTCGCCCGCGATGCTGGGCTCCGGTTCCGGAGCCTTCTCTTCCTCGGCCATGGGTCAAACCCCCTGGATTTTCGGATTCGCCCGAAGGTACATCTCCCGACCAGGGTCGCTGAAAGCGGCGGACCAAGGAGAGGGGCGTATTAAACCGTTTGCCTGCGCCGGGCCGCTCCCCGACGCCCGTGGCCAGGATGTCCGTTGGCACCCCGTTCGTAGGACTGCCGGATGAGCTGGAACGCGGCGTCGACCTCGTCGCGGGTCCGGACGTCGAAGCGGCTCAGGAAGTAGTTCCATCCCTGGGTGGGCGGGGACGCCTGGGCCAACCGCGTCGGATCCTTCAGGTCCCGCTTCCGCGGCAGGATGAACACCTGGACGCGTTCCTGCAGGGGACGCATCTCCGCGAAGGTCCGTCCGTGCCGGGTGCTCCGCCAGCCGATCCAGTGCTCGCTGACCTTCTCCCGGATCCGGTCCCCGTGGGCGTGGCCCAGGGCCTGGATCTTCTTCCGGAACTCTCCGACGATCTCCCGCGACTCATCGCTCGTACGAACCAGCGCGTCTTCCATAGACCACCCCTCCCCGCGGCCCGGCGGGCCGTCGCATGAGGAAGAGGAACTTGAAGCCCCGGAGGAGGAAGTTGTATCGTCGAGCGTGGTGTTCCCACATGGGCGATGCGGACCGGTCGTGGTGCCGCAGGAGGACGACCGTGTCCAGGAACTCGAAGCGCGACGCGAGGACGGTCTGGAGACGGAAGCCCACCGGGGTGTAGGTGCCGCCCTTGTACTCGTCGCTGATGACCCAGGCGAGCACACCGCCAGGCCGCAGCACCCGTTGCGCCTCGTCCGCGACGCGGGCCATCTGCCGATAGAAGCGGCTGTCCTTGCAGGAGATTCGGCCGAGGCAACGGGGGTCGTCGCTGTAGACCAGGTTGTCCGAGTACGGGGAGTCGATCACCGCCAGGGTCGCGATCGCGTCGGGGAGGGGCCACGCCCGTGCATCGGCGCGCACGATGTCCCGCCGCCGCGGCGCGAGATCGAGCGACACGGCCCGCCGCCCCAGGGAGCGGGCGACGTCCGCAATCGTTCCGCTGCCGGCCATGGGGTCCACCACGAGGTCGCCCGGCCGCGTGTACCGCCGGACCAGGTTCAGCGCGGCCAACGCCGGCGTCACCCCGTTGAACGTCGCATCGCCGTACCGCGCGGTCCCGGCTCCCTGGTCGGGGAAGTCCCACGCCGTGTAGGGCTCGAGGTCGGAGCACCCGAGCATGGCCCACGCCTCGGCGGAAACCAGGGCGTCCTCATGGACCATTTTCGAGGCGAGGGCCACGGGGATGGAAGACGACCCCCCTCCCTATGAACGGGTCCGCGAGGGGGAGTAGGGTGAAAGTGGTGATGTGCCTAGAAGGGTGCGAATCACGGGCGGCCGACGCGCAAGAAGCGACGCAGTCGGCGGAGGTCGGGGTACGGCACGGTTCGGTCCTGGAGATGGAGAGCGGCGCACGCGTTCCCGAGGCCGAGCGCCTCGTCGGGCATTCCGCCGGAGAGCTTGGCGAAGAGGTACCCGGCGTTGAAGACATCCCCGCACCCCGTCGGGTTGTCAATCGGCACGCGGAAGGCGGGTGCGGACTCGAGCTGGCCCTCGCGGAACCAGGTGGCTCCCTCGCCCGCCTGATGGAGCACGACCTCCTTCGTCCCCTGCTCCAGAATGCGCTCCGCGGCCCGGATCGGGTTGCGAGTCCCGGCCACGGCACAGATCTCCACCGCGTTTCCGAAGAACGTGTCCACGTGAGGCAGGCAGGACCGAACCGCCTCGACCCGCGGGCGGGGCCATCCCTCGGGATCCGTCGAGATGTCGAGGGAGGTACTGACGCCGGCGCGCTGCGCCCTCCGCAGGATCCGCGCCGTGGGGGCGCCCATCAGGCCCGTTGCCCACCAGAACCCGGCGCGGTGCACATGGGTCGCGGAGGCGAGGAGACCGGCAGGAACGTCCGCCTCGCGCAGCGCGGCGTTCGCCCCGAGAGCGGTGAGCAGGGACCGTCGGCCGTCCAGCCAGGTGAGCGCGACCGTGCTCCCCGTGGCCCGCTTCGGGTCGACGCGCAGATGCGCGTCCACCCCGTGCTCCTGGTAGGCCCGCCTGAGGAAGTCCGCGTGGGGGTCCTTCCCGACGGAGGCCACGAGGTGGGTCCGAATCCCGAGGGACGCCATCTGAAGCGCGAAGTTCGTAGCGTTGCCACCCGGCAGCGAGGAGAACGCGGAGACCTGGGCCTGCGCGTCGCCCGACGGGAGAGCCGGGATCGGCGGGGAGACGATGTCCACGATCGCGTCGCCCACTGCCAGGACGCGCGTGGGCTTCCGGGGCATGCCTACTCCTTCCACAGGCCCTGGCGCTTGAGCTCGTCGACCACGAGCTTGTACTCCGCGGGCTTGCCGCACTTCGGGCAAAAGAGGGAGCCGTGGGCGTCCCGCGTGACGTCGGTGCCCACCCAGCCGCAGAAGCGGCAAACCGCCTCCTCCCAGGAGGTCAGAAGAAGTCCTCCAGAGTGAGCTTCTTGTCCGTCTTCGGGGGCGCGGCCTTCTTCGGCTTCTCCACGAAGTTGTCGTGGAACAGGGTGGCCTGCTGCGTCCCGAGGTAGAGGGCCTTCTCGTCCCAGCCGTAGATTTCCGTCACGTAGGACAGGGTCTGCGCCAGGCGCTTGGCGTAGTACTCCCAGTCCGGGGTGGCCGTGAACGCCCGCCCGGACACGTAGGGCTCGACCTGCATGGGAGATCGCTTGGCGTCCACGACGATCCAAGAGACCTTCATGCCCGGGATGACGTCTTCCCCCATGGCCTTGAGCTTGTTCATGGCCTGGACGTTGGCCATGGACTCCGGGTTCGCGTAGCGGCTCTCCTCGCGGACCGTGCGCGAGATGACGAGGGGCTCCAGCGGATCACCCTCGTCCGGGAGGAAGTCCTGCGGAATCCGGCCCGCCTTGACGTCCAGGACGAATTCCTTCGCGAACTTGACCGCGCCGTCGATGTCCTTGTCCAGGATGAGGGAGAAGACGCGCTTCTGGGCCTCGCCCTGGAGGTTGAACGCGTCCGTCCGCCGGATCTCGTAGCCGCGGACGATGAGCTCCCCGGCGACGGGCCACGCGACCTTGGCCGCGTACCGCTTCTTCTTCCCGTGGCTGAAGAACGTCTCGAGCACGCGCTCGAAGTCCATGTTCACGCTGCCGTGGCTGAACCGCTCGGAGATCTGGCGTCCGAGCTTCTTCGTCTCCTCGAGGTCCTTCTGGGGCGACTCGAAGAACACGCTGTCCGTGTCCGCGTACAAGACCCGGATGCCCTCTCCCTCGAGCTGGTTGATGATGGACTTGATGTTCTCCCGCGCGAAGGCCGTGATGCTGGCGCCGATCTGCGGGTTCGTGAAGCGGTAGAACGAGGACGCGAGAACGCCGTAGAAGGCGTTCATGAGAATCTTGATCGCGAACTGGAGGCGGTCGTAGTACGCGTGCCTCTCCGGGTCCTTCTCCGTCTTCAGCTTGACCTTGACCTCCTTCCGCTGCCGCATCAAGTTGCCGAGGATCGTAGGAAGGAGGCCCACGCGCACGGACTTGTCCAGGAACCGCACGCCCGTCGGGCTCACCACGGTCCCCTTCTCGTTGAGCGTGGTGAAGCAGATGTTGTTCTCGATGATGATCGAGGGATACATGGACGTGAAGTCGAGGACCCCCACCCACTCGTACAGACCCGGATCCAGGCTGTGGACATAGCCGCCCTCGATGGGCGCCTCCCCCGAACCCGTGCGGGTCATCGGGACGCCGAAGTGGCCGCGGTCCGCCGCGCGAATCAGGATGGAGTCGATAAGCTGGGACGTTCGCCCGTTGAACACGTCGTCCACGGGCAGCTTGGACACGACCGCGATGTCCATGGACTTGTCCAGCTTGGCGACCTTCTCCAGGATCCGCAGGGCAAGCTCCGCGTCCTTCTTGCAGTACTCCATGACGCGGACCTTGTCCTTCTCCCATTCCTGGTCCATGTTGCGGCGGTCCACGTCGTGCTTGCCCTCGCCCAGGAGCCATTTGGCCACCGCGTCCAAGGTCTCCTGCTTGGGATGCAGCTCGACCTTCGTGGACCACCAGGCATCCGCGATGATTCGGCCGTGCGCGCGCCAGAAGCGCTCCCCGATGTTGCTAATCTGCATCCCGTCACGGGCCAGCGTGAGACCGGGAATGCCGTTCATCCGGGCGCGGGACTCCATGACGGGCAGGTCGTAGCCGTCGATGTTGTAGCCCGTGATCACGTCGGGGTCGAACTTCTCGACAAACGCCAGGAAGCCGCGGACGATGTCCCGCTCGGAACCGCTCAGGATGTCCGTCTGGAGTTCGCCTTTCTCCCGCCACGCCATCCCGAGGCAGAGGAGCTTCGGGTCCTTCATCGTGTTCTCGATGTCGAAGGAGAGGATCTTGAGGCGGGGGCTGAACGGTTCGATGGGTTCGAACCGCTCCGCCTTTACGACGAGCTCCGTGGTGTACTTGCCCTTCGTGGGCTCGCCGAAGACGCGGAAGCAGGAGGGGAGGTCGACGTCGAAGATGAAGCGGTGGGCGAAGGGGATGTCCGCGGCGAGGATTTCGCAGCCGAACTTCCGGCACCGCTCGCGGTACTCCGGCGTCTTCCAGGGATGGTGCATGAGGACCTTGCCGCATGCGTGCTTGACCCCTGCGACCTCGAGCTCCGCGTTCTCGATCCGGACGATCTCCGAGTCCCGCTGGAGCGCGGAGAGGAGCGCCTGGGTGGGCTCGATGCAGTAGAAGTAGGGGAGGAAGCCCCAGTACTCGATCGTGATGGACCGGTCCTCCTTCGTGCGGCCGAAGAGCTCGATCACGGGCTCCTCCTGGGGGCCCTCCCGGCGGTAGGAGGCCGTCAGCATGCGCACGTCCCACGATTCCGTCACGCCTCTCCCTCGTCGAACCCGTCCTTCCGGCCCAGGCTCGCCTCGAGCGAGCCACAGAGTGGCGGGAAGGTCATGTGCCAACGGTCGAGAGGGATAAGAACGTGTTGGGCTGCGGAGCGAATCGGCGGGAGGCGCGCGCGGAAAGCGACCTAGTCCGTCTCGCCCAGCGCCTTGTCCAGGTTGACCGCGGCGGCGATCAGCCCGAGGTGGGTGAACGCCTGGGGGAAGTTGCC
>DUJI01000016.1 GCA_013329855.1 Thermoplasmata archaeon
TCCCGCGGCGTCTTCCGCACGAGGAAGTGATAGAGGTGGCCCTCCTTGCGATCCTCGAGGATGGGATATCCCGTCCGCTGGGACCAGTTCACCATCTCCACGGGCGCGGTCCAGTCATCCGAGACCAAGTGCACGACCTCTCCCTCCGCGGCGTGGGCCAACGTGTCGTCGAGCTTCGCGAGGACCGCGGAGCACTCCGTGCCGATCTCGAAGAGCTCGTGGTCGGGGACTGCGGCGAAGCAGTGGACATGGAGGGAGACCAGCTGGGCTGCGAGGAAATCCCGGGCCTCAGTGGCCGGGACCAGAGCTTGGCGATCGGCTTGCCACTCCAACGGACGGAGACGGGCGAACCAGCCTTCGGTATAGGGGCGCTCCGAGAGAGCCTTGGGTGTCGCGAGGACGCTCTCATTCACCGCGAGAAGGATTCCGCGGACGGGAGTGCGGACGGGCCCGAAGTAGCGGCCGCTCTCCACGAAACCAATGCTCCTCCCCGCTGCGAATTCGCCCCCCACGGGACGGGCCCGCACCTTGGTCAGGCGACCGGCCAGAGCCGCGTGCATGCTCGTGATTCCCATGACCAGGTCCCCGGAGTCCTCGCGGCGAACCCAGACGAGTCCGTCTCGTTCGTACAGGAGATCGTCCGGGAACTCGCAGCTGTCAATCCGCACGCGACACCTCCGCGGCCCGACGCGCGGCTCGGCGGCCGCGGGCGTATGCTCCATCCACTCGAGGCTCCGGGCGCAAGGTCGGAGGCACGGCGGCCGCCAGCCTTGAACGTTTTGGGAGCCCGAAGCCCGAGCAGCCCATTCATGCGGGGACCGTTATTGGAACCGTCATGTTCAAGTGCCGCTCGCGGGGTTTGTAGGACGGCGAGACCGGGTAGCCGCGTGAAGGGATCGACGTGATTGCCAACGACCTGGCCTATGTCCTCCCCCTCGTCTCCGCAGCCCTGTGGCTCCTCGTCGGACTCGGGGCGTTCGGCCGATACGGGCTCACGTCCCCCTTTGTTCGGGCGCTTGCCGTGTTCTGTCTCCTCGTGAGCGCGTGGGCTTTCCTCGACTGGTTCTTCCTGAACTTCACGTGGCCGGACGCCCTCCTCGCGAGGACCGTCTCCAACGTTCGAGCGAGCACCCTGGCGGTTGCATCCCTCGTCGTCCTCCTGGCATCCAAGTGGATCACCCGGGGCCACTCCCGCTACGATGTCCTGTTGGCGCTTCCCGTTCTGGGCGCGTTCGCCATCATCTGGACCGGGATGACGCTCGATGTGGTCGCTGCACCGTGGGGTCCCCAACTCCTGAGGGACCCGGTCCGCTACGGCCTCTACGTGCTCCAACCCTTGATCTACTTCGTCGTGGCCGCGGTCCTCTCGGTGTCCCTCGTGCGGGGACGTCGTGACCTGCCCCGCCGGCTCTTGATACCGACGCTCCTCAGCATCGGCGGGCTCATCGTGCTTGTAGTCCTCTGGCTGTCCACGAACGTCTACACGGACCTGACGCACGGAGGTGGTCAGCCCCTGTTCTCCTCGGTCCTCTTCATCCCAGCCCTCATGGTCGCCGTCGCCTTCGTACGCCGGACTCCCGAGGAGATGGGGGAAGTGTTCCGGGCGGTGTCCGATGTCGAGCGACACGTGACCGCCCTCTACGTCTTCTATCGGACCGGGGAGCCGCTCGTCGCGGTGGGCGCCTCGCGTACGCTCCCCATGGAGGCGGAGCAGCTCGAAGGCATCCTCAGCCTCGTGGGGGACTTCGTCGACAGGAGCATGAAGCAGTTCACCGGCTATGCGGTCACCTCGATGCACTTCGAGCACCTGGGCATCCTCGCCGTCCGAGGGGAGTTTGTGATCGTGGCCACGGTGTTCGAGGGCCCCGCCTACGACGCGCTCCGCAGCGAGCTCCGTAGGAGCATTCAGGCCTTCGAAGCGGCTCACCGGGGCGAACTGCAGACGTGGGAAGGGGCAGCCCACATCGCCGACGCGGTCGCGGACGATCTGTCCGCCCTGCTGCAACGTCCTGGGTCCGCGCCGCGGACGACCGGACCTGCCGGCGCGTGAAAGGCTTTCTACGAGAAGCTGCTCTGGTCCTCCATGTCCCGCAGACGCGGGGCCGGGGGCCGTCCAGACCATGGAGAGGAGGAACATCGCGAGCGGGGCGAAGTGGGAGTCCATCGCAGGGTATTCCAGGGCGGTGCGTGTGGGGCCGTTCGTCCACGTCGCGGGGACGACCGCGTGGAATGAGGCGGGGGACATCGTGGGACCCGGCGACCCCTACGCTCAAACGGTCCAGATTCTCCAGAACATCGACCGAGCGCTGAGGGCCGCGGGAGCCGACCTCAAGGACGTGACCCGAACGCGCGCGTTCGTCACGGACATCGACCAGTGGGAGAAGGTGGCTCGGGCGCACGGCGAGGTATTCCGCGACGTCCGGCCTGCGATGACCTTGGTTCAGGTGGGCCGTCTGGTCGACCCGGCCATGATGGTGGAGATCGAGGCAGACGCCATCGTCACGGACATGCCGCTCAGGTGACCGACCCCGCGGTGGCCACCCGCTGGCCACTTCTCGCCAATTCCCTCATCCCTCGTGACCAGCCTTCGACCGTGCGAGGCAAAACGGATGATCGACTTCATGGTCGCGAGGGCACGGCATCTCGAGGCGGAGAGCAAGGTTCGGGAGGCCCAGCGGTGGCCCTCGCCGCCGTGGCAGAACTCGGAACGGAAGGAGCACGGCATTTAAGGGCAACTCCTCGCATGGGGCACGCGCATGGCCAAGGGCGACATCCAGGAGGACGTACGCGAGCTCCGCAAGCAGGTGGAGGCCCTCCGCGAGGCGCTCGCCACGGTCGCCGAGCCGTAC
>DUJI01000084.1 GCA_013329855.1 Thermoplasmata archaeon
GCCACGCGACGATCCGCGTCCAGGTGACGGACCACGCGGGGTCCAACCTGACCGCGCAGATCGTGGTGAACGGCGCGCTCGCGGGCACGCTCACGATTCCCTCGGATCAGACCGCGTCCCTCGACGTGGCTGTCGCCTACGCCACTGCGAACGGCGCGTCGTTCGACGTGGCGGCGACGACGACCGCGGGCCCCCGCGACAGCACCTCGGTATTCGTGAACACGCCCGGGATATTCGTGGTGAGCCTCCAGCTCGGCTGAGCGCAATCGGCCCGGGTCCGCGAGCGAAAGGGCCATACGTTCCCACGCCTCTCCCGCGGCCGTGGCCGAGGAGGGTGCGCGGCGCTCCGCGTTCGTCGGGTTCCTCCTCGCCGCGCTCCTCTCCTTCGTGGGTGCGCTGACCTTCGGCAACGCGCCCTACCTGTTCTTCGGCTACGGCCTCTCCGCGTTCGCGGTCTTCGCGGTCGCCCTGACGTGCCGCCCGGGCAGCCGACTCGGGTTCGTCGTGGGTCTCGTCCTCGGAATCGGGGTGGACCTCAACGCCCAGAGCGTCTTCCTCTTCGTGGGCGTGGGCGCGATCGTCGTGCGCGGGCTCCAGTTCTTCCTCCTCCTGCGCCTGCGGCGGCGCCTCGGCGACCTCGCTGCGTGCCTCGTGGCCCTTTTGGTCGGCGTGTTCCTCGCCATCGCGGTCGGTCTCATCACGTACGGCGGCGAGGGGATCCAGCCCGCGTTCGCCGTGTTCGACGTGGTCTATCTGGTCCCCGCGTGGATGCTCGCACGGATCCAGACGGTGCGCCTGCCGCGCACGGAAGGCGTGGGTCTCTCCGCCCTGGTCGTCGCGGCGACCCTGGTGGCCTTCGCCTCGGCCTCGGCGTTTTTGGTCCTCGCGCCCCTCCTCGCGTCGCTCGTCGCGCTGGCCCTCCTGGGAGTGCTCGTCTTCCGGCGGCGGGGACCCTTGCCCCTCGCGAAACGCACGTCCGTGGACCGCTACGCCCCGCCTGCGGTCGCCGTCCTCCTCCTCGTGCTCTTCCTGGTGTCCGGGCCCGCGGCCTCCTATTCCGTCCGCGCGGTCGGCTACCCGCTCTTTCCGGACAGCCTGGGAGCCCGGCAGTGGATCCAGACGTCGACGGCCGCGGGGTGCCGCGTCGGGGACCTCGCGGGCGGCCGCACGGAGTCCAACGGGGTGTGGACCCCCTCCCGGCTCCGCGTCCTCTCCACGTGCGTAACCGTCTCCGGGGTCGTCGAGGCGATCGAGCCGACGTCGGGGCCTGCGGTGGACGGCGACTTCTCGTTCGACATCCAGCTCGACCCGGGGTACGCCTGGACGCTCTCCCTGGGATCGTACGTCCTGAACGACGGGAACCTGCACGTGGAGGTCGTGCCGTCGGACCAGGCCACGGTCCTAGGGAACGTCACCCTCGTGCCGGGAGCCCACGTCCAGGTGACGGGCGCCTGGGTGCTCGACACGGACCACGGATGGTTCAGCGAAGTCCATCCCGCGTGGTCCGTCGTCCTGGTGTCGTGAGCCCGGCGCAGTCATCGCCGCCTCTCGCCGGTTCCTTCCTACGTACCTCGCCCATGCTCCACGCATAGTCGACCTCGGCTTCTTCGAGGCCCTCGTGAGCCCGGCCGGGCTCGTCTCGCTGATCGCCCTCGTCGTCGCCGCGGTCTCCTTCGCGGGCTGCCTCGCGGGACGGCGCCAGGCCAACCTGGTGCGACGCAGGTGGAGGTCCTCTCGCGGTCCATCGAGCAGCTCACCCGCCTGTCCGTCCTCGAGTACAGCGGGGTCACGAACCTGGGGAACTCCCTGGCCCGTGCGCTCAACCCGACGGGGAAGTCGGACGTCGCCTCCGCGGAGGCCAAGGCGGCCTACCACGCCTTGGGCCCGGAGCCCGACCGGATCCTCGACGAGGCCCAGCTCGTCCTGTCCCAGGCCGGCAAGGCGTTCGGCTGGCGCCACATCCCCGGGATACCGCGAGCGGTAGGATCCGGAGGCCCGGGTTCACGGGCGTCGGTCCCGGCCGTCCCCCGGATCCTCGAGCACGATCCCGAACGACTCCCGCAGGATTGCGATCCGCTCCGACGCCGTCAGGACACGCTCCGTGCGCTCCCGGTCCGTCGTCGTGATGAGGCGCGAGCCGCTCAGGGTGATCCGGCCTTCCGGAGTCACGCGCGTGCAGACGGAGTTCTTCGTGAAGTGGGAGTCGGGAGACGTCTGCTGCCACACGTTCATCGGCCCGAAGTCCTCGAGCTCCCGCGGACGCAGCGTGAACCGGTATCGCGGCTTCTCCGGTTCCGCGCGCCTCCCCATCCCTAGGATTCGAGCGTCCCCGTCCTGCGTGATCCGGAAGACCTTGCCGTCGTCCGGCTGCCCGTCCGGCGTTCCGAGTCGTAGCGGCCTCAGGAAGAGCTCGCCGAAGCCTACGTCCGCGAGCCAGGGTTCCTCGAGCCGCACGCGGAGGGCCATGTGGTCGAAGTCCGGACCGAATTCGCCCGCTGCGTTCGGGACGCGAGCGGACAGCAGGTCCACGTCGAATCCGAGCTCCCGCAGCAGGAGGGCGAACAGCCCGTTCAGCTCGTAGCAGTACCCGCCGCGGCGCCGCTCGACGATCTTGGAGAACAGCGCGCCGGGATCGAGGAGGAGGAGCCGGCCGAGGGCGATGTCCAGGTTCTCGAACGGAACCGTTTGCAGGTGGGCCACGTGGAGGCCGCGAAGCGTCTCCAGCGTGGGTTCCGTCGATCCGGGGTAGCCGATTCGGCGGAGGTACGCCATCCGGTCTAGCGTTCCGCCTGCCTCCTCTCCCCCGAGGCGCCCACGCGGGCGTCCGCCCGCCATTTCGGGCGTCGCGGTTCCTACTCCAGGAGCTTGTCCACGTCCGCGCGGGTGAGGGCGACCAGGGTCTCCGTGGACACGTACTCGGGCGCCTTGGTCAGGGCCTTCAGGGCCACTTTCTCGTCAGGCGCCTCGAAGATCCGCACGGCGTCGTATCGTCCGAACGTCCAGTAGACGCCGATGTTCTTGATGCCCATCTTCTCCTGCTGCGCGAACGTCTTGCTCGTCTCGGCCTGGTCGGCCTTGGTCGGCTTCCTGCGGAAACGCACCAACACGATGAAGATCATGGCGAGCCCCATGGCGGCCGAGATATTTAGGCATGCCCAAACAGCGGTGAGAAAGGGCTCCTCCCGCTAGCTCGGTCGGCCCCACGCCGCATCGTCCAGGTCGTCCGGGGGAGGCGGCGGAGGGATCGGCAGGGCCTGCGGACGGGCGGCGGGTCCAACCGCGGCGGCCCTCCGGATGCCTGCGCCGACGCGAAGTCCGCGGCGCTGACCCACGCGATACGCCAGGTAGGCAAGGGTCGCCGCGAAGACCGCGAGGCCCAGGAAGGGCTTGAGCAGGTCTGGTGGCCAGGGTTGCCACAAGGGTCGGAAGAGCTCCACGTAGATGCCGCCCCGGGCCAGGACGGTCAGACCCGTCATCAGGGCGAAGGGGAGGCCGAGGCCCAGGAACAGGGCCCACGCAACGCCCGTGCCAGCCCCGTGGCTCGTCCTCATGCGGCGTTCGTAGACGATGGGCCAAGTGCGCCTGGCCCGCCGGGTCTCCGTCGCGGCCATGGCGGACCCGAACCGAGTCCTCAGGGCGATAAACCCGTCGGTGGGCCTATCACGACTGAAAACCAGAGAACGTGGGGCCGACCCAGAAGGGGTCAGTAGCCTTCGATCGCCAAACCGGGGATCCGCGCGAAATCCGTGTCCCGCGTGACGAGAACCTGTCCGCTCAGCCGCGTGGCGGCGGCGATCAGGAGGTCCGTCGTCGGGAGGCTCTGGCCGCGTCGAAGCAGTTCCGCTCCGAGCCGCCCCGCCTCTCCCGCAACGGCCGCGTCCACCTCGAGGACATCCAGGCGGGCGACCACATCCAGCGTGTCCCGGAGCAGGTCGCCCCCCTTGAAATGCGCGCCGAGGAGGACCTCCGCGAGACAGGGCGCCGGCAGGCTGACCGTCTCGCCGAGGGATTCGAGCTCGCGCATCTTGGCAGCCGCGGCGTCGTCCCCCTTTAATAGATCGATCAGGAAGGTCGAATCGAGGCAGCGCACGACTCATCCCTGCCGCGCGAGGAGCTTGTGCGTCCGCTCCCGATCCGCCTCCCGTCCGCGGAGCAGAGCCTTCTCGATGGCGACGAGGTCCGCGTCCGTGAGGTGCTTCTTCCAGACGCCTGCGAAACCGGAGAGGGGACGCGCCTCGCGCGCGATGCGCTTGACCGCGTCGCTGAAGCTCTCGCCCTTCCGCTTGCGCCGCCGCAGCAGCTCGTAGGCCTCGCGGTCCAGGGCGATCGTCTTGATCTCCATGTGTGACTACATACAGAAAGTGTGTACATGACTATATAGATATCGACGAGAGAGGCGAATGGGTGGAACGATGGTTCCGGGTCGCCGGCCGCGAGGGCCCCGGCTCATTCCTGGGACTCGCGGACGGGCGGGTCGGCCCAGGACAGGCCGAAGGGGAATGGCGCCGCGCTCGCCGGTCGGGGGTCCGCGAGGATCCCGTCGTGCAGGTACGGCAGGAGCCTCGGGGACCGCCCCGCGGGAATGGGCGCGCGCACGCTCCCTCGGTCGTCGACCGCGAGCAGTCCAACGCCTTCCGCCTGGAAGCGCCACCGCGCGCGGTACGCGGACGAGGCGGCGGCCAAGGGCATGGCCACCCACACGCGGTCCGCCGCGAGCTGGTATGCGATGGCCTGGCGGAGCGCCTCGCGCCAGTCGCGCATCTTGAGTTCCACGGCGACCAGAGCGTCCTCCCGCGCGCCGAGGAGATCGGCGCGGCGGCCCAGGATGGGCACCTCGAGCTCCACCCGGTACCCCGCCTCCTCGAGCCATGCGGTGACCGGTTCGACGAGCTGAGACTCCAAGGTGAAGGACGTGGACTGCGCCATGGGAGGTCATCCGATAAAAGGCGTGCGGTCCGAATCAGTCTTCGTCCTCGTCGCGCAGCACGTTGCAGTAGCCCGAGACAAACTTGCCGATCTCCCCGGTCACGGGGTCGTAGCTGTGACGCTCCATAGTCCCGATGTCCCGTCCGTACACGTGGACACTGTGGGACGGCCTGGAGGACACGTTGTCGATCCGGTGGATTCCCCGGTGGCCCAGGACGGTCACATGCCCCTTCGCGTTGATCCGCTCGCTGACGAGCCTCAGCGTCGCCCGCTTCGGGTCCGAGCCGTCGTCCGTCCTGCGGAAGATGGACTCCCGCTCCTGTCCGTCGTACACCCCGACGACGGCCCAGGTGAGGTGGTCGTGGATCGGGGTGGTCTGGCCCGGCTGCCAGTTCCCGGCCGTGATGGAGAAGGTGCCGTCTTTGGGCCTGTGGAGGAGGGTGTTCGCGAAGCGGTCCTTCCGCGGGGTGAAGGCCTCCGGGGGGAGGGAGCCTCGAGTGCGGAGGAGCCGCTCCATGGCCGGCTTGAGTTGCCGAAGGATCTCGGACTCCCGCGCGGAGCGGATGATGACCTCGGCGTGCCTTGCGAACTGCGCGAGGGAGTAAGGTCCGCCTGAGGCAGCCATCGGTGGAGGAGACATCGCGGGGGGCCTGATGGTCTTTTCGGTCCGCCTAAGACGCGCTCCCGGTCTGGGCCCGCCTCGCCGACAGGAGCGCGCGCCGTCCACGAGCGTGCCGTCCCGGGGCGTCCCCTACCAGGGCACCCCGTAGACCGGGCGCAGTTCATCCACGCGCTTGACCCAGTTCGTCAGCGGTCTCCCGTCGAGCTCGTCCTCGAGCCGGTCCAGGAAGGCGTGCGTGCCGGCCACGAAGCCCCTCGCGGTCTGCTGGGTGAGGTGCCGGTGCGTGATCCGGAGGATCGTGCCGTCGCCGTCCGGGGTCAGCTCCCACCGCACGACGCTCCGCTCTCCGTGCGGGAGGTACTCCCGCGGCTCCACGTTCCACTCGTGCTCGTACACCCGCGGCGGGTCCCACGTGAGGATCTTCCCCATGACGTGGAACTGGGAGATGCCGCTGACATAGTCGATGCTCCCTCCTGCGCGGGCCTCGAGGCGGGCCTTCGTCATGTACCACCGCGCGAGGTGCTCGGGGTTCGTGATCGCGTCCCAGACCACCTCGATGGGGTGGTCGAGGTGCCGCTCGAACGCGAGGGTGGCGAAGTCGCCCTCGTAGGTGACCGTGCCGGGTCGCTCCTCGCGGGATTGGGTCATCGGGACGCCTTCCTGGAGCCCGTCGTCCCGGGGCTCCGCGCGATTCCGCTTGAACCCACCGCCCGTCTCGGTCATGGCCTTTTCTCCTTTCTCGCCGCCCGGACCGCACCCGCGTTCAGGTAGCGTTCCAGGGAGTCGAGCGTCTCGGGCCACATGGCCTGGTACTTGGCGACCCACTCGTACAGCTCGGCCATCCCCTCGGGCTTGAGGGCGTAGATCCGCTGCTGTGCGCGGACGGTCACGTCGACCAGGCGGGCATCGCGGAGCACCCGTAGGTGCCGGGAC
This sequence comes from Thermoplasmata archaeon, assembly GCA_013329855.1. Lineage (GTDB taxonomy): Archaea > Thermoplasmatota > Thermoplasmata > RBG-16-68-12 > RBG-16-68-12 > RBG-16-68-12 > RBG-16-68-12 sp8695u. Next base: position 6,482 of record DUJI01000084.1, read on the forward strand.
ACGCCGGGCTGGGTGAGGTTCGGGAACTCCGCCGCGAGGGCTCCCGCGTTGCGGGACCCCCGGGCGAGGAGGTCGGGGATGCGTCGCCTCGTGGGATCGGCCACCGCGGCGAACGCGGCCGTGGTC
>DUJI01000024.1 GCA_013329855.1 Thermoplasmata archaeon
TCGAAGCTGACGCCGTCCACCGCGCGGACCCACTTGCTCTGCCCGGCCATGAGCTCTTTCAGCAATCCGGCGCGCTGGGCGAACCAGACCTTCAGGTTCCGGACGCGCACGACTACTTCGCCCGGAGGGCCGGAGTCGGCCGTGGAGTCACCTCCGTGACCTCGGGATAGAGGAAGCACGCAGCCCGCCGGTCGCTCCCCACGAGGGAGAGGGCGGGCTCCGCAACGCTGCAGCGGTCGAACGCGAACTTGCACCGGGGGTGGAAGACGCAGCCTTTGGGCGGCGAGATGAGGCTCGGGACGTTCCCGGGGATCGCCTCGGGCATGACCCGGCCGCCGCGGATGTCGGGGAACGCGGCCACGAGCCCCTGCGTGTACGGGTGCTTGGGGTCCGTGAAGACCTCCATCGTGGGGCCCAGCTCGGCGATCTTCCCGCCGTACATGATCGCGACCTGCTCGCACGTGTCCGCGATCACGGACAGGTCGTGGGAGATGAGGATCATGGAGAGATGGAGCTCCTTGCGGAGCCGCTCCAGGAGCTCCAGGATCTGCGCCTGGATCATGACGTCGAGTGCGGTCACGGGCTCGTCCGCGATGACCAGCTTCGGGTTGCACGCGAGGGCCATCGCGATCATCACGCGCTGCTTCATCCCGCCGGAAAACTCGTGCGGGTACTCTGTGAGCCGCTTCCGGGGAATCCCGACGAGCTCGAGGAGGTCGCCCGCCCGCTTCATGGCCTCTTCCTCCTCGACGTCCTCGTGGAGGAGGATGGGCTCCGCAATCTGCTTCCCGACCCGCTGCACGGGGTTCAGGGAGTTCATGGCGCCCTGGAAGACGATGGAGATGTCCTTCCACCGGATCTTCCGCATCATCGTCTCCGAGGCGCGGACGAGGTCGCGGCCGTTGAAGCGGATCGCGCCACCCACGATCTTGCCGTTGTACGGAAGGAGACGCATGAGGGACAGAGCCGTGGTCGTCTTGCCGCAGCCGCTCTCCCCGGCGAGGCCGAGGGCCTGCCCCTCCTCCAGGTGGAACGAGACGCCCTCCACGGCGTGGACCGCGCCGGCCAGCGTGCTGAACTGGATGTGGAGGTCCTCCACCTCGAGCATGGCCACGGTCAGCGCCTCCGGAGCCGCGGGTTCAGGATCTCATCCAACGCATACCCGAAGAGGTAGAAGCCGAGGACGAGGAACACGATGCACAGTCCCGGGACGACGAGCCATGCGGGGTTCCCGTTGATCAGCGCGTTGTTGTTCGTCGCCTCCTCGATGATCTTGCCCCAGCTCATGTACGTCGTGCCCGAGAGGCCCAGGAAGGCGAGGACCGCCTCGGACAGGATGGACACGGCCACGGTCAGGATCGTGTTGGCAAAGATCAGGGGGAACGCGTTCGGGAAGATGTGCCGGATCATGATGTGGGTGTTCGAGGAACCGATCATCCGGGCGCGCTCGACGAACATCCGTTCCTTCACGGAGAGGACCTGGGCCCGGATGACCCGGGCCGTGATGGACCAGCCCGTCAGCCCGATGATCAGGATCATCCCCACAAGCTCGATCTGCCCGATGATCGCGGCCACCACGATCATCAGGACGAGCCAGGGGATGGAGAGGACGATGTCGTTGAAGCGCATCATGACCTCGTCGACCCAGCCGCCGATGAAACCCGAGACGAGGCCGACCGCCGTGCCCACGACGCTCGCGATGATCGCGGACAGGACCCCGACGATCAGGGAGACCTGGGTGCCCCAAATGACCTGGGAGTAGATGTCCATCCCGAAGAAGCTCACGCCGAGCGGGTAGGCGGAGTTCGGCGGGCTGAGTGGACAGCTCACGGTCGGGGTGCACGGGACCGTCGAATCGACGGGGACGATGCGCTGCAGCGGCCCGTAGGGCGCCAGGACGGGGGCGAGCAGGGCCACCGCCGTGAAGAAGATGAGGATCGCAAGGCCCACCAGGGCCATCCGGCTGTGACGGATCTGGAGCCAGACCTCCTCGAGCCGCCGATACGCGACCTTCAGGCTCGCCCGAAACGGGGAGACTGTCGGGGTCTTGGTTACTGTTTCTGTCGCTCCCATGCTCCACTCCCTCACGCGATTTTAATCCGCGGGTCGAGATATAATAGGATGAAATCGGAGATGAAGTTCGCGATGACGATCGCGACGCCGCCGATGACGATGATGAACTGGAGGAGCGGGTAGTCCAGATTGTAGATGGCCTGGATGGTCTCCCAGCCTATGCCTTGGTAGCCGAACACCACCTCGATCTGGTAGGCTCCGCCGATGATGAACGCGAGGTCGAGCGCGATCAGGGAGACCATGGGCGGCAGCCCGTTCGGGAAGATGTGTCGACGGAGGATCTGCCGGTCGCTGAGCCCCTTCGCTTTCGCCGTGGTCACGAAGTCCTCCGTCATCACGTCGATCAGGGAGCTGCGCATGACCAGGGAGACGCCCGCGAGCGTTCCCAGGGTGAGACAGAGGGACGGCAAGATGAGGTGCACGGCCGTGCTCGAGATGTGGGCCCAGTCCCACGCCCAGGCCCCCAGGCGGTCGTCGTAGTAGCCGTTGCTGGGCATGACGGGCCACCAGCTGAAGTACTGGCGCATGAAGGAGTTCGGGGCGAAGCCCCACAGGAGCATGAACCCGAGCCAGAACGTGGGCATCCCGTAGAGGAAGATCCCGATGCCCGTGGAGACCAGGTCGAACGCCTTGCCCCGCTTGACCGCGGCGTACGAGCCGATCAGCATGCCTAGGACGATCGTGATCACCGTGGACGTGCCGACCAGGAGCAGGGTCCATCCCAGGTCCGGCATCAGGATGTCGAAGACGGGCTTCTGATAGTGGAACGAAAGCCCCCAGTCCAGAGTGAACGTCTTCTCCAGATAGATCAGGAACTGCATCCAGGGCGGCTTGTCAAGGCCGAAGAGCTGGCGATTGTAGGCCGCCAACCCCTCGTACTTCGGATCGTGGGGGGTCAGGCTGATGACCGCGTTGCCGGGCATCAGCCGCACGAGGACGTAGTTTAAGCAAACGATCCCGAAGATCGTGACCGCGGCGTTCACACTGCGCCGGGCCACGATCCTCAGGACCTTCCCCGCCATACCTCAC
>DUJI01000083.1:0-1418 GCA_013329855.1 Thermoplasmata archaeon
GACCATAGGCGGGCCCACCAGAGGGACGTTATGCAACCGGGCCAGATGGCATACGACAGGGCGATTACGGTCTTCAGCCCCGACGGACGGCTCTTCCAGGTTGAGTACGCCCGCGTGGCGGTCACCCGCGGGAACACGACGGCGGGACTCAAGTTCAAGAACGGGATCGTCCTCATGGCGGACAAGAAGATTGGGTCGCGCCTCGTCGAGACGTCCTCCATCGAGAAGATCTTCCAGATCGACGAGCATATCGGCGCCGCGACATCCGGCCTCGTGGCCGACGCCCGCGTGCTCATCGACTACGCTCGGCTGGCCGCCCAGATCAACAAGGTCACCTACAGCGAGAAGATCGGCGTCGACCTCCTCGTGAAGAAGATCTGCGACTACAAGCAGAACTACACCCAGTACGGCGGCGTGAGGCCGTTCGGCACGGCCCTGCTCGTGGCCGGCGTGGACGACCTCGGCACCCATCTGTTCGAGACGGACCCGAGCGGCGCGCTCGTCTCCTACAAGGCCGGGTCCATCGGCGCGGGCCGCAACGCGGTCATGGAGCTCTTCGAGGAGAAGTACAAGGAGGGCATGAGCCAGGACGAGGCCGTCCTCCTCGGGCTCGAGGCGCTCCAGAAGGCCTCCGAGGGCGAGAAGCTCGACGGCAGGACGATCGAGGTCGGCCTCGTGGCCGAGGGCCAGAAGTTCCGCCGGCTGTCGGAGCAGGAAGTCTCCGCATACCTCGCCAAGCTGCCGGCGCCGACCAGCGCCTAGGCGAGGCCGATGCCCAAGGAGCTCCGCTCGGACCGCCGCGACGACATCTTCAAGGAGTACGTCATCGCCCGCATCGAGAAGTCGGGCGAGAAGTTCGAGGTCTTGGTCAAGCCCGACGCCGTGCAGCGCCTTCGGGACGGCAAGGACTTCGACCTCATGGCGGAGCTCGCCATCGACCAGATCTTCCGGGACGCCCACAAAGGATCCAAGGCGTCCGAGGAGAAGATGCAGGAGTTCTTCGGGACCCTGGAGCCGCTCGCCGTCGCCAGGCAGATTATCCAGCGCGGCGAGATCCAGCTCACGACGGAGCAGCGGCGCGCCATGCTGGAGCAGAAGCGCAAGCAGATCGTCCAATACATCGCCCAGAACGCGATCAACCCGCAGACGGGTGCGCCCCATCCGCCGCAGCGCATCGAGATCGCCATGGAGGAGGCCAAGGTCCACATCGACCCGTTCAAGGGGGTCGAGGAGCAGGTCAAGGACGTCATGGACGCCCTCCGCCCGCTCATCCCCATCCGGTTCGAGAAGGTCCGGATCGCAGTCCGCCTGACTGCGGAGGACAGCGCGAAGTGCTACGGCGACCTGAAGTCCTTCGGCTCCATCCTCAAAGAGGAGTGGTCGCCCACGGGCGCCTGGATCGGCGTGGTCGAGATGCC
>DUJI01000083.1:1437-5188 GCA_013329855.1 Thermoplasmata archaeon
GGGAAGTCGGGCAGCATGATCTCCATGATCAAGGAGATGACGGGCACGCGGATCTACGTGGGCCAGAACGGCCGCATCTGGATCGACGGCCCGGACGACGGGGCGGCGACCGCGGTCCTCGCCATCCGGTTCATCGAGGACCGCGCGCAGGCGTTCGGCCTCACGGAAGCCGTCCGCGACCTGCTGGAGAAGGAAGCCCGCAAGACGGGCCGAACATCCCCCTGAGGGGAGGAATGCCATGGAAGACGTGGAACACATCGAGAAAGAGATGAAGTTGATCGACGCGAACGGCGTCCGCCTGGACGGCCGGAAGTACAACGAGCTCCGCCCGATTCGGATCGAGGCGGGCGTGCTCAAGCGCGCGGACGGGTCCGCGTACATCGAGTGGGGCGGGAACAAGGTCCTCGCCGCGGTCTATGGCCCCCGGGAGGCCCACCCGCGGCACATCCAGGACCCCGCGCGGGCCCTGGTCCAGTGCCGCTACAACATGGCGCCCTTCAGCGTCTCCGATCGCAAGCGGCCTGGCCCGGACCGCCGGTCCGTGGAGATCTCCAAGGTCATCTCGGAAGCCTTCTCCTCGGTCGTCTTCAAGGAGCAGTTTCCCCGCACGTCGGTCGACATTTTCATCGAGGTCCTCCAAGCCGACGCGGGGACGAGATGCGCAGGGCTCACCGCGGCGTCCGTGGCCCTGGCCGACGCGGGGGTTCCCATGCGCGACCTGGTCGCCGCGTGCGCCTCCGGCAAGATCGGCGGCGTCGTCTGCCTCGACCTGAACAAGGAAGAGGACAACTTCGGCGACGCGGACTGCCCCATGGCCGTCGTCCACGGCACGGGGGAGGTCGTCCTGCTTCAGATGGATGGCCACCTCACGTACGACGAGTTCCAGAAGGCCATGGAGCTCTCCTTGGGAGCCGCGGACAAGCTCTTCGAGCTGCAGCGGGACGCGCTCCGCCGCCGCTACAGCGTCACACTCGAGGAAATCCTGAGGGAGGCACCGCCGGCGGCGCCGGCCCCGCCCCCCGAGGAGCCTCGGGAGTTCGAGCAGATGCCGGAGGAGCCCGGCACGAGCCCGGACAGCGACAAGGAGCTCCCTGAGGACGACTTCGGACCGGAGGGACTCTGATGAGCGAGGAGATCGTGTCCGACCTCATGCGCGCGCACATCTACCGCCTCGCCCAGCGCGGCGAGCGGATCGACGGCCGCGCGCTCGACGAGCCGCGGAAGCTCGCGATCACGCGCAAGTACGTCGGCACGGCGGAGGGAAGCGCCCGGGCCAGGCTCGGGAACACGGACGTTCTTGTGGGCATCAAGATGTCCACGGGCGAGCCGTACCCCGACACGCCGGACACGGGCGTCCTCTCGACGAGCCTCGAGCTCGTCCCCATGGCCAGCCCGACCTTCGAGCCCGGACCGCCGAAGCCCGAGGCCATCGAGATCGCCCGGGTCATCGACCGTGGCATCCGCGAGTCCAAGATGGTCAACGTGGAGAAGCTCTGCATCGAACCCAAGAAGAAGGTCTGGGTCCTGTTCATCGACATCCATGCCCTCGACTACGACGGCAACCTGTTCGACGCCGGCTCGTACGGCGCCGTGGCGGCGATCGCCTCGACCCTCGTCCCCGCGAAGGCCCAGGGCGTCGGGGAGGACTTCTCCCTGCCCGTGGAGCACTGGCCCGTCAGCGTGACGTTCGCCAAGGTCAAGGACCTCATCCTCCTGGATCCGAGCCTGGACGAGGAGCGGATGGCGGACGCCCGCCTGACCGTGACGACGGACGAGAACGGCGACATCCGGGCCATGCAAAAAGGCTTAAGTGGAAGCTTCTCTTACGACGAAGTCAAGCGGTGCATCGAGACGTCTCAGAAGGTGGGACGTCAGATTCGCCCCATCTTGCAGCAGTCCTGAGGCTCCTCATGGCGCGTCGCACTCGACAGGTTGGCGTCGTCGGCCGCTTCGGGCCGCGCTACGGCGTGCGGATCCGCCGCCGGGTGCAGGAGATCGACGAGGCCCAGCGCGCGAGCCACGTGTGCCCCAAGTGCCAGGCTCCGTCCGTCCGTCGCCGGTCGTCCGGCGTCTGGCAGTGCCGCCACTGCGGCCACGTGTTCGCCGGCGGCGCGTACCGGCCGGTGGTGACGACCTCCTTCAAACGGGAGGCCGCCGAGGCTCAGCCGGCCGAGGAGGGGCGGAAGTCCGAGGACGCGAAGGAAGCGAAGAGCGCCAAGGCGGAGGGGGCCTGAGGATGTACAAGTGCGCCAAGTGCCTCGAACCCATCCGCACGAACATCAACACGGTCGGCATCCAGTGCGAGCGGTGCGGCTCCAAGATCTTCTACAAGGAACGGCCCAATGTGAAGAAGGTCGTCAAGGCACGATGACCATGCCGCGGGCCACCGTCACCCTGGAGGGACCCGAGGCGTCCGTGGTCCGGCAGGCCCTGTCTCCTGAAGCGGGCCGCGACGTGCCCGGCGCCCGCGTCTCCGTGTCGGGGTCCGCGCGGAAGGTCACGATCACGATCGATGCGGTGGACACCGGCGCGCTGCGCGCGGCGGTGAACTCGTACCTGCGGTGGTCCGACGTGGCCGCCCGCGTCCGGCGAGAGGTGAGCCCATGAGCATGAAGGAGATATCGCCCCAGTTGCAGAACCAGATTGCCCAGTACCAGCAGCTACAGCAGCAGCTTCAGCTCCTCGCGCAGCAGCGTCTGCAACTCGAGGCGAAGCTCCGGGAGATCGAGGGCACCCTGGAGGAACTGAACAAGATCACGGGGGAGACGCAGGTCTACAAGAGCATCGGGATGCTCCTCATCCGCCAGGACGACCGGGAGAGCCTGAAGAAGGAGCTCGAGGACCACAAGGAGACCCTCTCCGTCCGCGTGAAGTCCATCCAGAAGCAGGAGAAGTCCCTCTCCGAGCGATACGACCAGCTCGGCGAGAAGATTCAGCAGGCCCTCGGTGGCGCGCCCGCGCCCGCGTCGGACGAAAACTGAGCCCTCCCCTCCCGGCTCCGCAAACCCTTATATCGGCAGGTCCCTTGGCGAGGTTCGTGGCGGACGAACCGGATTCGGAAGAGGCCTCGGACGAGACATCGGAGGAGGCTGCGGACGACTCCACGGAGACCGCCACGGACGAGGCCTCGGTGGAGGAAACGAAGCCCGCCCTCACCGCGCGGAAGCAGCCGGTCAAGCAGCCCGCGAAAGGCAGCTTCACCCGGTTCCTCATGATCTTCCTGTTCCTCCTCGCGATCGTCACGATCTTCCAGCCCGGGATGGCCCAGGAGTTCGGCAACCTCGCGGGCCTGGTCCTCGTCCCTCTCATCGGCTTCGGGGGCCGCTACCCCGTCCTCACGGTCCTCCTCGCGGGCGCCCTGACCACGGGCATCTCGTCCATCCTCCGTGACCACTACACGGACTGGATCAAGATGGTCCGGATGCAGAAGACGACGTCCGCCTGGCAGAAGGCCCTCCGGGAGGCCATGCGGAAGGGGAACAAGGCCGAGGTGAACAAGCTGAACAAGATCCGGGAGGGCTTCACGAAGGACCAGATGGACGTCCAGCTCAACTCGATGAAGCCGCTGGCGTGGACGTTCTTCCTCTTCATCGTCCTCTTCGCCTGGCTCTCCGTGTTCGTCAACTCGACCCTCCTCGTGACCGGCGGGCAGTACTTCGCGGTCCCCTGGGCCCCGGACGTCTACGTGAACTACGTGCCGTTCCTCTTCCCCTCGTGGATCCTGCTCTACTCCCTCCTGGCGATCCCCATC
>DUJI01000009.1 GCA_013329855.1 Thermoplasmata archaeon
CCTGCGAGCCCTGCGGATACGAGGAGCGGGGTCTGAGCAACACGCCGCTGTCGGGCGTGCAGGTGAGCGGCGACAGCCGCACCCCCGCGACGGGAGCTGATCGGATGCCCGAAGGGTCGGTCGCCTTCGACGTCCGTGTCCCCGTGGACCGGGCCTGGGCGTTCCTCAGCGACATGCAGAAGGTGGGCTCGTGCGTCCCCGGCGTCGAGGCGATCCAGGTCATCGACGACCGCCGGGCCAAGTGGACGCTCAAGGTGAAGATCGGCCCCCTCTCCCAGAAGATCAGCGTGGACACGGAGACCCTGGAGCAGGTCCCGCCCTCCCGCGCGCGGTTCCGCGGCGTCGCGGACAACNNTCCACGGCCGCTCGGATCCGCTCGTCGAACCACGCGGGATACATGTGGAAGCGGCGGGGGAAGAGGACCTCGACTTCCTGGACGCCCGGGATGGAGAGGACCGAGGCCTGGAGGTCCTCGGCCTCGCCCACGGAGCCCATGTGGGCCCCCAGGTCGATCATGGCGGGGGCCTCGGGTGGCAGTTCGGCCGCCGCGGAGGCGTCCACCAAGTAGGCGAGGTTCGGGATCCGGCGGCGAAGGGCCTCCGCGGTTGCTCCCGGGTCCCCTCGGGAGTCCAGAGCAATCAGGAAGCGGGCCACGGTCGCCTTCCGGTACCGGGTGAAGTCGAGGAGCGGGAGGTACCACACGGCACGGCCGCGGATCAGACGGTTGAGTCGGCGGGCGAGGGTCTTCGTGCTGACTCCCGCGGCGCGCGCGGTGCGTGCGAGGGGCGCCTTCGCCTCCGTCCTCAGGGCGCGAAGGATCCGCCAGTCGAGCGCCGAGGGCTCCACGGTCGGGTGAGGGGCACGGAACGGGACGCACGGGGTGGCCTCGCCCACCCCCGGGAGACGGAGGAGCAGCTGCCGGGAACGTTCGAGGGCCTCGCGGTTCTCGAAGACGTAGAGGAGGGCCACCCAGGGCCCCACGTGGTCGACGGCCCCGACGATGCCCCTGACGAGTCCCAGATCCTCCAGGAGCCGCGTCTTCAACCGGAGATCGTCCACCCGGAGGCTGCCTCCGGCGAAGCTTGCATGAGAGAGCAGAGGACTCGGTACGACCTCGTGACCGCGGAGGAAGCCGCACGCCTGCCACGAACGCAGCCTGGACGCGATGGTCCCCCGATCCACTTTGAGCCGGCGGGCGATTTCCGCGGCAGAGACTCTCGGGTCGAGGCGGCCGAACCAGAGGACCTGGTCACGGGACAGCTCCCGAAGGATGCCGAGGTCGAGCGGATCCATCGGCCGGGCAAGGGGGCGGTGGCACAAAGCCGTTGTGTCCGTTCCGTCGAGCCCATCTCCACAAATCGGACAACCGGCACGAGGGAGTTCCCTGCGGGGGTCCGGATGCCCACGCCGGATTGAACTCCGGCGCCGCCGGTCCGACGGTCGAGGAATTCGCATGTCTGCGGAGAAGAACATCGCTGCGTTCCGTCGGATCGCAGAGGAAGCCTTCAGTCAGGGAAAGCTGAACGTGTTGGACGAGGTCTGTGCCCCCGGTCTGGACGAGCACCAGGCGGGCATCGAACCCCCGAGCGTGGAAGGACTCAAGGCCGCGATCGTCTCCCTGCGAGGGGGGTTCCCCGATCTCCAGCTTACGGTCGAGGACGTCCTCGCGACGGGCGACCGCGTCTGGGCCCGTCTCCGGTGCCGCGGCACCCACCGGGGCACGTTCATGGGGATACCTCCCACGGGCCGCACGTTCGAGACCACGGCGATTGACATCTGCCGCTTCGAGGGCGGAGAGATCGTCGAGCACTGGGGCGTACCGGACCGCCTGGGGATGATGGAGCAGCTCGGGCTCGTGCCCCCTCCTCCGATGGCTCCCCGAGCGGGTCAGTGAGCGCGGAGCCGGATCATGCCCCCGGGCCGCTAGGCTCCGGAAATTCCACGGGCCGAGCCCGGTCCGGATGCCGCCGGGGGTACTCTTTCACGAAGGCACCGTAGTACGGGACGCGGTTCGCCACGACCCGGCGGAACGCCTCCCGCAGCTCTTCCGTCCCGAGACCCCGGGTGGGGATCAGGTCATCGTTCCGGTTCAGGCAACCCTTGAGCTCCCCCTTGTGGGTCACGCGGATCCTGTGGCAGTTCATGCAGAACTCTGCGTTGTACACGGGATCGACCACCTCGACCTCCGCGCCGTTGAACAGGTAGATGTGCCGGTGGTGCATCTCTCGGACGAGGACCTCGTCCGCGCGGGACTCGAGCCACTTCTTCACGCCGTCGATGTCCACCATCCAGTCGTTGTGATCCACGAGCTCGGGCATGAACTGGATGAGCTGGAGCTTGAGGCCCTCGCCGTGTCCGATGTAGTCGATCAGGGCGGGCACGTACGGCAGGGTCTGGCGGAAGACCACCATGTTCAGCTTGACGGGCTTCAGTCCGACCCGCAGGGCTTCCTGGATGCCGAGCATGACGGGGTGCAGATCGCCCTTGCGGATGTCTCGGAACGCATTCGGGTCCAGCGAATCCACGGAGACGTTGACCCGCTTGAGACCCGCATCGCGCAGCGCCTCGGCCCGCTTGGCGAGCATGGACCCGTTCGTCGTCATGGACACGTCGTCGATCTGCCGGACGGTCCGGTCCACGATTTCCTCCATGTCCTCGCGGACCAGCGGCTCGCCGCCGGTGAACTTGACCGTGCGGATGTCGAACTCCCGCGCGACCCGGACGATGCGTTCGACTTCCTCGGGCGTCATCTCCTCGTCATGGGGCATCCGCGGCCGGAGGATCGGCCCGAGTCCCTCATCGTGGCAGTAGATGCATCCGAAGTTGCAGCGCTTCGTCACGCTGATGCGGATGTCGCTGACCTCGCGCCCGAAGGCGTCCGCAAGCATGCGGGCCGCAACAAGTCGTCTTCCCATCTTATAGTTGCGTGGCCCGACGGTGGGGCGCCGCCGGTTCCCGCGCCGGCAACGGGCGGAGGTCGTTGACCGTCGCCCAGGCGGTCAGGCTCTCGAAGACGGGCGCGAGGGCCAAGGCCTTCTGCGTAGCGGAGTAATCGACCCGCGGCGGAATCTCGTTGTACGCGGTCCGGGTCAGGAGTCCTGCCTTCACGAGTTCGCGCAGGCGTTCGGAGAGGGTGTTCGGCGAGATCTGGAGACGGTCTTGGATGTCGACGAACCGGTGGGGTGTCGGGTCCGAGTGGAAGATGTGGAGGATGTCGAGCATGTGCGCCTTGCCGAGGACTTGGAAGAGTTCCGTGGCGCGGCACCCGCCCTGAGCCTCTAGGGGTGTCTCCCGTTGCTTGCGAGGTCTCCCCCCGTGTGCGTGCTCGCTGGCCACGTATGGACTACGGTTTTCATAGTATAAATGCTTTCCACTTCGAAGTCCAGGAGTGACTTCAATACTACGGAGTGGGAAGTATATCACTACCGAATGTGTAGTCCGGAGCATGGCAACCCAGTCCGTTGTGACCATCACCACGCCAGAGACCGAGACGTCCGAATCCACGCGGTGGCAGTTCGACCCTGCGCACTCCTCCGCGGAGTTCGCCGTGCGACACATGATGGTCTCCACGGTGAAGGGTTCGTTCAGGACCCTGTCCGGGACCATCGCGTACGACGAGGCGCATCCGGAAGCCTCCCGCGTCGAGGCGGAGATTGACGCCGCTTCGATCGAGACGGGGGTGGCGGACCGAGACACCCACCTGCGCTCGCCGGACTTCTTCGACATCGTTAAGTTCCCCAAGCTGACGTTTCGGAGCACGGGCGTCGAGACCGACGGAGCGGATTCGGGCAAGATGCACGGAGAGCTCACGGTCCACGGGGTCACGCGGCCCGTGACCCTCGATGTGAGCTACCTGGGGGAGGTCAAGGACCCCTGGGGGAACCGGCGTCGCCGGTACAGCGCGGAGACCACGCTGAACCGCAAGGACTTCGGGATGACCTGGAACATGGTCCTCGACGCGGGCGGCGTGCTCGTCGGCGACAAGGTCAAGGTGACCCTGAACATCGAAGCGGTCGAGAAGGCGAAGGCCTAGATCGGTCGCCTCTTCTCCCCTTCCCTTCTCGGGAGACCGACTCAGAACGGCCGCATGCCCAGGGCGACGCGGACCTTGTGCGCGCCCTGCCGCTCGAAGCCCACCTCGACGGCCTCCCCGATCTTCTTCCCGTGCATCGCCTCGACGAGGTCGGAGACTTCCGCGACGGGACGCCCGTCCACGGACGTGAGCACGTCCCCCACCTGGAGTCCCGCAGCCGCGGCAGGACCCCCTTCCGGGACCTCGACGAGGAACACGCCCTGGGTCACCGGCAGCCCGTAGTAGTGGGCTACGCGGCGGTCCACGTCGTAGCCGACGACTCCGAGCCAGGGTCGCTGAGCCCGTCCGTGCTCGACGATCTGGCGAGCGACGTCGAGGGCCGCATTGATGGGGACCGCGAAGCCGATCCCCTCTGCGTAGGGAATCGTGGCGGAGTTCAGGGCGACGACTCGCCCGTTCAGGTCCACGAGGGGTCCGCCGCTGTTCCCCGGGTTGACCGCCGCGTCCNNAGGGCGCCCCGTGGAACGCGCCCGCCACGCTGATGCTCACCGTGCTGGCTCCGGCCTTCTCAACGGCCGCCGTGTACGCCGACTCGAGGTCCGCGATCATGCTCTCGGACCTCCCTAGGCGTCCCGGGGCTTTGTTGACTAGACGCCTCCGGGTCCGGTCACGCGACGACGATGGGCATGGGGTAGCAGCCTGGGCAGACCGGGGTTGCCGACGCGTACACCACGGACCCGATCTCCGAGAGGTCGGAGAAGGAGCTCGCGAGGACCTCGGTCTCCGAGATCGTGTACAGGACGTCCCCGACGTACAGGGAGCGGCGGATCCGGATCGGGGAGTCGTACCAGCCGTACGTCGAGTTCACGGTCCCGTTCCCGTGGGCGATCCTCCCCACGTACTGGAAGCCCGTGGTCTCGTTGACGCGGTACACGTAGGCGCCCTGCCAGACCACGTCGCCCCAGGCCCAGGAGGGGACGCCGTACGGGTATTGGCTCTCGCTGACGCTGGCGAGGTCCACGGGAAGGACGACCAGCTGGGCTCCGG
>DUJI01000177.1 GCA_013329855.1 Thermoplasmata archaeon
TCCTCGAGGCGCGCGCCCGCGAGGAGGCCGGCGATCTTCGCGCCGGCCATGATCGGGAGCGCGGTCTTGCGGCGGATGATGTCCACGTACTCGTCCTTCGTGACGGACGTGTCGAAGGCATGGCGCTTCTGGCGGATCTCGCCCTCGGCCAGCGCGGCGCACGCGTTCGCGGTGAGCTCGACGATGTCGGGGTCGAACTTGCCTCCGATGCCGAAGGCCTTGACGAACAGGAAGTCGCCCGTCACGAGGGCGTTCTGCAGGCCGTACTTCTTGTAGGCCGCAGGCCGACCCCGGCGCATCTCCCCGCCGTCGTTGATGTCGTCGTGGATCAGGGTGGCGCTGTGGATGAGCTCGAGGGCCGCGGCGAGGTCCACGGCCTGCTGGATGTCCTTGCCCCCGAGGGCCTTGAAGGAGAGGAGGGTCACCGTGGGGCGGATCCGCTTCCCGCCCGCGGCGATCACGTAGGTCGCGATGTCCGTCAGGAGGCGTTCCTCGGATACCACGCTCTCACGGATCCGCTGCTCGACCAGGGCGAGTTCCTTGAGAACGCCGAAATCCCACACGGTCGTCATCGGATTCGACCTCCCACGCGCCTGCAGTCGCGTCTAGGACCGGGCCATATATAACGGTTTATTAACGCGCCGGTACCTAGTGCCGCAGGAGATACCCCGGTCCCTAGGGAGGCGAAGTAGCTCCAAGATACGTATTATGCGTGCTGCCGCGTCGGGACCACTTCGGCAATCTCCGCACTGCCCGTGGCCACGCGTCGGATGGCCGGAGCGATGGCGTCCAGGAACGTGTGGATCATGTCATCCCGCTTCCCAATCCAGTCCGCCATCATCACGATGGGCATCATGATCGTGAGGAACGGGTAGAACAGGGTCTCGTCGTGGAAGTCCCGGTCCACGAGCTCCAGCGCCTTGGACGTCAGCGCCGCGATCCGGCGCAGGTGGAGGTCGTAGTCCTCCAGGGGGAGCACGGGGTTGTAGCCCCGCAGGTTCGTGATCCCCTCGAGCTCCCGGCTCCGCATGGCGATCAGGGAGAGGTTCCCGATCCCGTTGCGGAGGTCCGGGTGGATGCTGGTCACGTGGTCCATGAGGATGAGCGCCGTGTCGTAGTAGTACCAGCCGGAAAGGAAGTTGTCCAGCTTCCGCAGATCGTAGTCCCGGTCCGCGAAGGCCATGTCGATGAAGTTGTACCGCACCGTGGCGGAGACGTGGGCCCCGAGCTTCTCCCACCACGTCATGTCTCCCTGGGGCTCGTAGAACGCGCTCGCGACCCGCTGCATCTTGGACAGGCTGAATCCCGGGTCCTTCTGGAACATGGTCAGGGCCTGGCCCAGAGCCACGCGCTCGTCGAGGACCTCCATCTGGTAGAAGAAGTCCGCCCCGTGGGGGGAGTGGTTCCAGAGGGCGTTGAACCCCTTCGTGATGCTGTTCATCAGGTCGAAGAGGGGCACGTGCTCCTGCTTCAACATGGAGACGAGCCGCTTCACGAACACGGTCTCGTCGAAGTCGGGGTCCACCATGGCGCTGAGGACCATGTGGTGGAGGTCCTTGGCCTCCAGGTAGGCGTAGCTCCCCTTGTCGATGAGGTCGTCCAGGATCCCGATCATGCACTTGTGCAGGACCTTGGCCGTGAGGGCGTTGTACAGGTTGTCCGCGGTCATGTGGCGGCGGTAGTCCTCGGACATCATCGTGGCGCCCGCGGCGAAGCGCAACGTCTGGAGGTAGTTCCACGTCTCTCCCTGGTCTTCCCAGAAGGCGCTGGGAGGCAGGTTGGGCGGCCGCAGCGGAAGGCCGAAGCTCGTGGAACGGTCCTTCATCTGGAGCAGCATCTCGTACACGTTGGAGACGTGCTGCCGCAGGATGCCCTTCTCGAAGCCGAAGTCGTGGAAGTCGAAGAGGCCCTCGGCGTAGCCCCCGAGGCGCAGCACGGTGTGCGATAGGAGTTCGACGTCCTCGCGGTTGATCCCGAGAACCTGGTATGCTTGGACCGTCAAGGCCACAACCAACCACGGGCTGGGCCTCATCCCGGATATAGGGGCACGACGACGTTATCCGTTCCGATTCTCAATCATGAGAATGGACGGATGGAGGGAGTCGGAATCCCCCCTGATAACGGACGAAGACCACTTAAATAGTCGGGGCCCACCGGGGGGACCGTCGATCCGGTCGAGGAGGCAATCCTCTGGCCACCGAGCCCAACGTTGTCGGCATCCTGAGCGCCGTCAGTGCGCTGTTCCTGTCCCTCCTCGTGCTCATCGCGATCTGGCGGCAGAAGACGCACAAGATGTTCCAGAAGCACATCTTCCTGTTCGCCACGTTCCTCCTGATGTGCGCGGTCATCTCGAACACGCTCATCTCGATCTACATCACGCAGCCGAGCGTCGCCGACCCGAATGCGCTCGCGGAGAGCATCATCCTCTCGAAGAAGGTCCAGGCGACGTTCGACTACGCGTTCAGCATCACGATCGGTGCGTTCATCGTGGTCGCAACGACGCCGGAAATCACGACCCGGCGGGATTTCCTCCGCTACATGGGAAACGAGTTTCCGAACTCGTACGTCTTCTACACCTTCATCATGGCCCTCGCGGTCGTCGCCATCTACATCTCCCCGGAGCAGATCGATCTCTCGCGGTATCCCCTGGTCACCATCCAGTTCGAGCCGTACTTCCTGTTCATCAACGGCGTCGCCGTCGCGACGCTCACCCTGTACGCGCCGTACCGGTTCATCACCCACATGCGGCGCACGAACGCGGGTCCCGACGTGCGCCGGGACACCTACCTGATCATCGCGGGCATCAGCGGTTTCGCCATCGGGGAGCTCCTGTTCGAGATCATCCTCCCGAACTATGGGGTCGATCTGCGCGCGCCCGGCTTCGTGGCCGAGATGGCCCTCATCGGCCTCATCGCGTTCGCCACCCGCGAGAAGTCGTTCCTCCAGGAGCTCATCGTCCCCATGGCGGAGGAACAGTCCGCCACGAAGCCCACGTATGACCTGGAGAGGGGCCGCACGTACGCCATCCTGGAGCGGGACGGCGCGCGGAGCCTCGAGATTTTCCGGGACATGGTCACCCACGGCGCCCAGGGGCTCTGCATCAGCCGCCGCTCCCCCAAGACAATCATGGCGGACTACGGGCTGGAGAAGACGCCCATCCTCTGGCTCAGCCGCGTGGCCACGGAGAAGAACTCCGTCCGGCCCTCGCCGCCGGAGAAGGTCGCCCTGGCCATCGAGCACTTCATCGACGTCGGCGAGAACGCGGTCGTCCTCCTCGACGGGTTCGAGTACCTTATCGCCCACAACGACTTCAGCTCCGTCCTCGCGCTGCTCCACGACCTGAACGAGATTGTCGCCCTGCACGAGGCCATCCTCCTGGTCCCCATGGATCCGTCCGCCTTCCAGGAGCGGGAGTTCGCCCTCATCCGACGGGAGGTTCAGCTCCTGGGCCCCCTGACCGCGGAGGCCGAGGAACTGGAAGACATCACGGCCTAGCCGACCGTCGGCCGGATTCTCCGTACGTCAACCTTTTATTCCGCCGCCCGGCTCGCACGCCCATGGCCACCGACGATCCGGAGCTCGAGGCCATCCGGGCCCGCAAGCTCCAAGAACTCCTGAACTCCGCGTCCACTCCGGCACCCACCGTGGCGGTGAGCGCCAGCGGGAAGCCCGTCCTCTTGACGGACGCCACTTTCGACTCGGAGGTCCGCAAGCCTGGCGTCCTCCTCGTGGACTTCTGGGCCGCGTGGTGCGGGCCCTGCCTGCGCGTCGCGCCCACGCTCGAGACCATCGCGAAGGATCAGGCGGGCAGGATGCGCCTCGGGAAGCTGAACGTGGACGAGAACCCGCGGACCGCGCAGCGCTTCCAGGTCATGTCCATCCCCACGATGCTGCTGTTCAAGGACGGGAAGCTCGTGGACGGCATGGTCGGCGCGATGCCCCGGCCCCAGATCGAGGCGTTCCTGAGGAAGTGGACCT
>DUJI01000253.1 GCA_013329855.1 Thermoplasmata archaeon
ATATATAAGGGGCCACTTCATCCATCCGTAGCCTGGGGGACCTGCAGGTTCGGATAGCCTAAACCGGGGGACATCCTGGGGACCGACAGCCCGGGACCGGTTGGTCACTGCAGCAGCTCAATCCAGATCCCATCGGGATCCTTGAGGTAGACCTCCGTGTCCTTGGAGTCCGCGGGGCTCACCGCCACGTCCACGCCCTTCCGGGTCAGCTCGCGGTAGGCCCTGCGCACATCGTCAACGACGAAGGCCAAGTGGTCCATCTCCTCCCCGGCGCGATAGGCTGTGTAGAAGCGGCTGCTCTCCGGGTACCAGTTCAGCTCCAGCCGCTGCTGGGAACCGGGGGTGCGGAGGTGGACGTAGCGCCCTCCATGGGGCATGGTCCCTTCCGCGATGACCCGCATGCCCAGGAGGCCCGTGTAGAATGCGAGGGACCGCTCGAGGTCGCGGACGCGGATTCCCGTGTAGCGAAACCTGACGCGCATGGGACCGCGATGGCCTCACGCCAGGATAGGCGTGGTGCCGCCGAAGGACGGGAGCGGAGGGTCAGGCCTTCGCCGGGACCTGGATGGGCTCCGCAACGATGGAGCGGAGGGTCTTCCGCAGCTCGCGGTAGTTCTTGAGGAAGTCCTCGAACTCCTTGTCCGAGATCGTCATGAGGGAAATGAACTCCAGGAGCTCCTGCTTGCCCAGGTAGCTCACATCTCCGAGTTCGTTGACGCGCTCCGTGATTGGAGAGTCTGCGTCGGGCTCCTTCATGCACCGGATCAGCTCGACCACTTTGGACACGACGTCCGCGTCCACCTTCGCTTTCAGTCCGAGCTTGCCGAGGGCCTCGAGCGCCTCGCGGACCTCTTGCTCCATGACCTTGGCGCTCCCGGCCTCCCCGTGCGCGAGGTTGAACATCTCCGCGGTCGCCTGGTAGTACGTCTCGATGAAGTGGTCCACGCGTTCCTCCCGCGCGACCTCCACCATGTCGGCATCCTTGAGCTTCCGGATGTGGTGGTAGATGGCCTGGGGCGTCAGCTTGAGTTCCTCCGCGATCTGGGCCACGGTCATCTCCTTGACCCGGAGGAGGTAGATGATTCGCCGCCGTGTCTCGTCCGCCAAGAGCTGGAACGCCTCGGGGTCTCTAATCACCTTGAACGACCGCATGCCATGCCCACCTATCTAACAGATATTGGTCCTCGACATATAAGCGTTTGGGTAGAACAATCGATGGTTTTAATAGCCTGTGTGTGTATTACACAAACCACCATTGGGGTGAAGAAAACATGTATAAGAACGGCGCAAAGGACCGCGTGAACGGTGGACCGAACGACGTGAAGCCGATCTCCCTGGAGATCCTGCTCATCCAGAGGGGGATCCGATGATCGGGCCCTCCGATCTGAACCGGGTTCCGCGATGGATGCCCGAGCGAATCCCCGAGGACCTCCGCCGCTACGCGCGGTCCGAGCTGGGTGTCAAGGACCTCGTCCTGCCCACGGCAACTCGCCCCTCCCATCCGCTTCAGGGCGTCCGCCTGTGGCTCGCCGGGCACGTCCGGCCCGTGGTGACCGTGGCGAAGCGGTCCGAACCGAGACCTCTCGGACCGAGGATCGGTGCGGTCCACTTCTCGGGCGAGACGGACCAAGGCCCCCACACGGTACCCGCGCAGAGGCCCGCCGTGGGGTACGCCACCCCGGCGCGCGAGAGCCAGTCCGGCGAGCTCTGCACCTGCGAGCTCTAGAGGAGAGCGCCGGCCCAGCGCCGGGGCCGGCCTCTCACCCCTTCCTTTTCGTTCCAGACCCCAAGCCTGCGTCCGCGCCGCCCTCGGAAAGGCTTGAATCCCTTCGAGTCCTTCCCACCCCCATGCCCGTGAAGTCGAGCAAGAAGAAGGGCGGCAAGAAGGCCGCCAAGAAGAAGGCCTACTACTCCGGCCGGAAGGAGAAGCGCGCGAAGAAGTGATCATCGCCCCGCAAGAACGGGGGCTGCGCGGAGGTCGTTGTAGGAGAACGCCTCGAGATCGCCTCGCGGAACCGGGACCACGATCCGCGAGACCATGCCGTGCAAGGAGTGCGGCAGACGGATCAGGCGCATCTCGCCCGAGGTGACCCATTCGTCCAACGCGAACCGCTGCCCATAGCGCCGCGCCATCCGGGTCCGCTCCCCCTTGGTCAGACGATAGGCCTCCGGGTCGAGCACGTGCACGTGGAAGCCGCGGCCCGAATAGACCACGGAGAGATGGGACCATTCCCGGGCAAGGGCGTCGTGGAGCTCCGCGGCCTGGCGGCGGGTCTCCTCGAATTCCCAGTCGCAGAAGGACAGCCCCTGGTGGCGGCGCATCTTGTCCTCGATGTCCCCATGGACGGGGCAATCCAGGTTCTCCGGGTCCAGGTCGAAGGCCAGTTCCTGCCCCCGGAACCCGCGGTCCCTCCAGGCGTGGGCGTAGTCCACGTGCCTCCGGCGGGCGTCCTCCACGGACGCGTACGCGTTGCGGTCGTAGTAGACCCCCTCGGGGAGGTACTTCCGCAGATAGGGCCGCAGGTCCCGCACGGCCCGGGCGTCCTCGACCAGGAGGGGGACGTTCTTCAGGGAGCGGTAGCGGTGGGGATAGATGCCCGAGTGACGGCCCAGAATCAGCGCGAAGACCCGTTCCCCCGGAAAGGGGGCCATCCACCGCTCCGCGGCATCGTAGTCCATGAACCGGGAATAGAACCGGCGGCGCTCCTCCAGGGAGGCGGGACCCAGGTCGTCGGGGAGTTCGTAACGGAGGCGGACCACGGCAGGTCATGGAGACTCGGAGATAAGGAACCAGGGGCTCGGGCCTCCTGCGAACGATACGAACGGGGACCGACCCACGTCCAAAACTCATCCGCGATAGCATGCGGCGACAATATAAGTCGCTCCTCCCGAACCGCTGAGCCTGCATGGAGTTCCCTGCTCTCCTGGCCTCCGTCGTCTCCGGTGTGGTCACGGCTGCAGGCTGGGTGGCCCATCGCGTCCACTCGCTCGGCGTCACGACGCGGACCTGGACGTGCCTCGAGTGCCAAGTGCCCAACGAGCTCGACCGGGACACCTGCTGGAGCTGCGGCGCAGGCTACGGCCAGGATCCCGTATACC
>DUJI01000050.1 GCA_013329855.1 Thermoplasmata archaeon
AACAGGTAGTCCTTGAACATGAGGGACCGCATGGCCATCATGGGGTGGCTGAACGGGATGGCGAAGACGACGGCCTGGGCCGCGGGGGGCAGGGTGTTGTAGTCCCAGAACATGGTCATGAACATGGGGACCATGGCGAGGAGCGTGATGGGCATGGTGAGCGACTGGGCCGCCTTGTAGTTCTTCGCGAACGTGCCGAGCACCATGCACATGGCCAGCGCGGCGAAGAGGGCCGCGAAGACAGAGACCCCGAGGAGCACGTAGTCCATCGACGTGAGGGTGAGGCCGTAGGCGGCGAGGTTCACCGGGGCGCTCGCGCTGAGTCCGCCGATGTAGTAGCCGAACCCCACCATGTAGATGGCCGCCATGAAGAGGCCGACCAACGCGCTTGCAATCAGCTTCCCGGCCACGATGGAGCCTCGGCCCACGGGAAGGGTGAGCAGGGTCTCGAGGGTCTTGTTCTCCTTCTCCATACCCATGGAGGTGATCACCATGCTCCCGGCCATGAGGACGATCAACATGATGATGACCGGGACGAACGTGGACTGCGATGCGAGCATGTTGCTCAGGACCGCGGGCGAGACACCCGTCATGACCACGCCGTTGAAATCGGTCGTGTCCGTCCGGTTGGCCGGGGCGAGGACCACGCTGGCCGGGACGGGTGCGCCGGTTCCGATGAGGTAGCGGGAAATGGCCTGGCTCACGGCGCCCAGGAGGCCTTCGACCGAGTTGGAGGAGATCGAGTCGAGAAGCCCCGCGCCCCGCATGATCCAGTAGATCTCGAGCTGAGCACGGTGGCCGCTCAGGATGGAGGACGTGAAGTTCGAGGGCATGTAGAGGACCGCGACGCCCTCCTTGGCCTTGGCCGCCAGGAGAGCCGCGTCCACGGAGGTGCCGTTGTACGCGATGTTGGCTCCCGTCTCGAGGACTTGGAGGCTCACGTTGCCCAGGACCCCCTGGTCCATGGGCACGACGCCGATCGTGGGCTTCGCCTGCGCCTGCTCGGCGATGTTCCCGATCGCGGTCCCCAGGCTGCCGAACAGGAGCGCCATGATGATGACCGGCAGGATCACCGAGGGCGTCAGGAGCTCCTTGAGCTCCTTGCGGACGATGTTCGTGAGCGCGCTCATGCGGCCACCGCCATGAAGACTTCCTCGATGTTGCTCGCATGGTGTTTTGCCTTCAGCTCCGCGGGGGTTCCGATTTCCACGATGACGCCGTCGTGGACCAGCGCGATCCGGTCGCAGAGCAGCTCCACCTCGAGCATGTTGTGAGACGAGACGAGGAAGGTCGTGCCCGTCGCGGCGCGGTCCTTCACGATTCGCCGGATCTGCTGCGCGTTGATCACGTCCAACCCGGATGTGAGCTCGTCCAGGATGGCGAGGCGCGGATCCGTCATGAGCGCCCGGCCCACGAGGAGGCGTCGCATCATCCCCTTGCTGTACGTCTCGACCTTGTCGTCGATGCGGTCCTCCAGATGCACGATCTCCAGACCGCGGGCCACCATCTGGTGCTCCATGTCCCGATGCGCGAAGAAGCGAGCGATGAACTCGAGGTACTGCCGCCCGGTGAGGTTCTTGTAGGCCCCCGCCTCCTCGGGAAGGTAGCTGATCACCTTCCGCGCCTCTTCGGGATGCGCCTCGACGTCGATGCCGAAGATGCGGACCGAGCCCCCGGAAATCCGGAGGAGCGTCGCGAGCACTCGGAGCGTGGTGGTCTTACCGGCCCCGTTGGGCCCGATGAGCCCATACACCTCTCCCGTGCGGACCGAGAAGGACACGTCCTTCAACGCAGGGAACGTGCCGTAGTTCTTCCGGAGTCCGCGAACGTCGACCGCCAGCTCGTCGTCGTGCAGCATGAGACCGTCCCCGTTCCGGCCGTCGGGAACCCCCTACGACCAGGGACAGGACGACCACGCAGCTTCCCCGGCGTAGGACTTGTGCATATATTCTACGCAGCACGAGGACCCCACCCATATCCCCCGGTCCCTCCCACAACCTCCAGCGCCTCCGCCGCAAAGCCTTTTGGCCGTTGGCGCGTTCCTGCGCCCCATGCGCCTCGTCCTCCTCGGCCCCCCGGGTTCGGGCAAAGGTACGCAGGGCGCGAAGCTCGCGGAGGCCCTCGGCGTGCCGCGCATCTCCACGGGTGACATCCTCCGGCGGAACGTGGCTGCGGGCACGGAGCTTGGGAGGAAGGCGAAGGCGTTCATGGAGTCCGGCAAGCTCGTTCCCGACGAGCTCGTGATTGCCATGACCGCGGAGCGGCTCCGCGAGCCGGACGCGCAGAAGGGATTCATCCTCGACGGGTTCCCGAGGACGATCGCGCAGGCGGAAGCGCTGTCCAAGCTGACACCCCTGGATGCGGTGGTCAACCTGTTCCTGGAGCCGGAAGAGCTCGTGAAGCGCAGCGCCGGGCGCCGCGTGTGCCCCAAGTGCGAGGCCGTCTACCATCTCGTGTCGAACCCTCCCCGGAAGGCGGGGGTCTGCGACCGCTGCGGGACCGCGCTGGTGACCCGTCCCGACGACCGCGAGGAGGTCGTTCGGACCCGGATCGAGACGTACGAGCGGCAGGCGGCCCCCCTCATCCAGTACTTCAAGGACCGCAGGCTGCTCCGGGAGGTCTACGCGAGCGGTCTGATTGACGAGATCTCCCTCCGGGTGCAGGAAGTCCTCCGGGCGTGACGGGTCGCCCGGGAGTCCCACCCCCGACAGGTGTCGTCGTCGGAAAGACTGCGAATTTAGGCTCTCCTAACCCTTAAGTAACGGCCAGGTCGTGAGCCGCCGACCGCCATGCGGCTGCGCATGTTCTCGGTGGCTCTCGGTGCTTGCGTCGTGATCTTCACCTTCCTCTTCGTGGCTCCCGCCCTCGTCGCGCCGGCGGCCCCCGCTCCCTCGGAGGCGATCGCGGGACCCGCGATCGCGCCCCGACTCTGGGCCGGCAGCGCGAGCAGTTTGAACTGGGCCGGGTACGCGGTCACCGCAGCCGCGGGCAGCGTCTCCGACGTTCGCGGATCGTGGACCGTCCCCGCGATCCAGGGCACGTGCCCCTCGACGAACCAGTACTCGTCGTTCTGGGTGGGCATCGACGGCTACAGCTCGAGCACGGTGGAGCAGACGGGCACCGACTCCGATTGCCGGAACGGCGCGCCTGCCTACTACGCGTGGTACGAATTCTACCCGAAGCCCTCGCGGGTCGTCTCGTCCCTGGCCATCCATCCCGGCGACGTCATGTCGGCCGAGGTGTCGTATGCCGGCGGACGGTTCACGGTGAGGATCCTGGACACCACCACGGGCGCATCCTTCGGCGCATCGGCCAAGGTCAGGGCCCAACGGTCCTCCGCAGAATGGATTGCCGAGGCGCCCTCGTCCTCCGGAGGCATTCTGCCTCTCGCCGACTTCGGCACCGTGTCGTTCGGTACCGACACCACGGGCGTCGCCCTGACCTGCGACGCGACGATCGGAGGCGTGGCGGGCGCCATCGGCTCCTTCGGGTCCGCGGTGCAGTCAATCTCCATGGTCACGAGCGGCGGGGCGACGAAGGCCCAGCCCTCCGCCCTCTCCTCGGACGGCACGAGCTTCTCCGTGGCCTGGGTCAGCAGCGGTCCCTGACGCGTGACGATCATCAAGCCTTGACCGGCCGGATGTCCGTCCGACCGGCCGACTTTCTTTCTCCGGCCCGTTGCCCGTAGACGGCAGACAAGGAGTTAAGTATGGCGAACCTATCCGAGCGTCGCGCCCCTGTAGGCTAGTTTGGATAGGCTAGAAGCCTGCGGAGCTTCAGACTGGGGTTCAAATCCCCACAGGGGCGTTTTCCATCCTGTCCCGTCTTAAACAGATAGGCTTATGGCCTTCGTCTCATCTCNNTGCCTGCACCGACCGTGTCCGCGGCCTCGCCCGAGGTCCTGGCGGGCTGGGAGGGACTCGGCGGTAGCGCGTCCGGTCTCGCCCCCCCGGACCCCATCCTGTCCAAAGGCCCCAGTCAGGTCGTGGAGATGGTCAATCTCCAGATGGCGGTGTACTCCAAGCAGGGTGCGTCCGTCAACGTCACGGACCTCGCTACCCTCTTTCACACGGGCATGGATTTCATCTCGGATCCCAAGGTCCAGTACGACCCCGCGAGCGGGCGCTGGTTCGCCACGGTGACGGACGTGACCACGACCCAGGTGCCGCTCGCCGTGTCGGCTTCGCCGGACGCCGCGGGTGCCTGGCGAATCTATTCCGTCCCGGGCGCGACCACGGGCAACTGCCTGGACCAACCCATCCTCGGCGTGGGCCCGTCGACGGTCATCATCTCCGTGAACGTGTTCACCCAGACGAGTCCGAACACCTGCGTCACGCCCTACCTGGGAGCGGAGTACTGGGTGGTCAACAAGACGGACCTCGTGACGGGAGCCGCGTCCCCCCGGTTGCATGACTCGGGGATCAACGTCCTGGAGGGCTCCATCCATCCCGCGCAGATGGAGGGCCCCAGCGCAGTCCACTACATGGTCTCGACGTACTGGCCCGGGACCGCGACCACGTCCAACACGCTCCACCTGTTCGCCGTGTCCGGAGTGCCTCCCGCCCCGGTGAGCGTGTCGGTCACCAGCCTCTCCATGCCCACCGCGGCCCTCCCGCCCTCGGCGAGCCAGCCCGGGACGCGGAGCACGCTGGACACGGGGGACATCCGGATCAGCGATGCGGACTGGTCCTCGGGGGAGCTCTGGCTCGGGTTCGACGAGGCCTGCCTCTCCGATTCCACCCGTGCGTGCGTCCGGCTGGTCCAGATCGACACGACCGCGTCGACCGTCCTCCAGGACTTCGACATCGACGTCTCGGGCAAGGACGTCTTCTATCCCGCGTTCCGGGTGGATGGCTCGGGAGCCCTGGCCGTGGTCTTCGGTTACTCCTCGGCCACGGACTACCCCGGCATCATGACCACGGGCCGTCTTCCCGGAGACCCTCTGAACACGTACCAGGCGCCGCAGGTCGTGGTCGCCGGGACGGGCCCTGAGACGTCGGCGTGTTCCAAGAACCTGTGCCGGTACGGGGACTACTTCGGGGCCGGACGCGACCCCGCGAACGCGAGCACGGTGTGGCTCGTGGGAGAGCGGGGGACCGGCGGCCTCTGGTCGACCCACGTGTTCTCCGTGTCGGTCAAGGCGCAGCTCACCCTGGCCTACCGGGTAATCGGCGGGGGGAGCGGATACAGCGACCCGATCCTCTCCTGCGTCCACGACGGCGCGGCCGCCCAGACGGCCTTCGGGACGTCACCCTCGACGGTCCTCGCGGATCCCTCCACCCCGTGGTCCGTGAGCACGGTCCTTCCCGGTTCCTCGACCACCTCGGGCGAGGTGTGGCCGGTGAACGGGACGGCGGGTGCCCCGGCCTCCTCGGGGCTCGCGAGCACCTCGGTGGCGCAGACGTTCACGTACTTCCATCAGTACCGGGCGACCCTCGACTTCACGGTCCTCGGCGGATCCGGGTTCACCGCGTCCCCCTCCGTGAACGCCACGGTCTTCGGCGCCGCGGTCCGTCTCTCCGTCCCGGGAACGTACGACCTCGACGCGGGCACGGAGTATGCCTTCCCTCAATTGCTGAATGGCTCCGCGAGTTCGGAACGGTGGGTGGGCTCGTCCGCGGTGGACGGTCTGGTGTCGTCCGTCCTGAACCTGAGCGTCGCGTACTACCACCAGGTCCTCGTGACCTTCGACTACGCGATCCTGGGAACGACCGCCGCCGTGCCGCCCCAGGTGGAATACGCTTCCCTGGGTGTCACCCGGGCGGCCACGGCCAACGCGACCGTGTGGGCGGACTCCCAGTCCGCGTACGCGTACGAGGACACCCTCTCGTCTCCTTCGCAAGGGGTGCGCTGGGGCTCCGGCACGAACGGCAACGGCACGATCACGGTCCCCCAGACCTTCTCCGTCCTCTACCGCGAGCAGTTCTATCTGTCGGTCACCGCGGACCCCGCGAACCTCTCGGCGTACGCCACGCCCTCGGGGTGGTATGATGCCGGCTCGGCCGTGGCCCTCTCCGCGTCCGCGCCGTCCGGATGGCGGTTCAGCGGCTGGACGGGGGATGCGTCCGGGAGCACCCCGAGCCTCTCCCTCCAGATGGTGAGGCCCATGAACGTCACGGCAGCGTTCGACGCCGGGCTGACCCTCGTCGCGGGTGCCGGCGGCTCCGTCGCCTACGCGTACGGCTCCGTGTCGGGGACGGTCGCCGCGGGGACCTCGGTCACGCTGTACGTGCCCGTGGGCACCGCGGTCACCCTCACGGCGGAACCGTCCTCCTGGACCCAGGCCTTCACGGGCTGGTCCGGCGTGGCGGGAGGGGCCTCGGGCACGGCGACCGTCACGGTGAACGGCCCCTCGACCGCGGCCGCGGGCTTCGGTCTGTACGCCCTCGGGCTGGCGGGGCTGTCTCTGCTGATTCTCGTGGTCGCCGTCGCACTCGTGGCGTTCGTGATCCTGCGGCGTCGACGCAAGCAGCCGCCCCGCGGCGTGTGAGTCGGATCACTTCGTCATGGCGACGGGCACCTTGGGCTTCGGCCCGAGGGCCTTGGCCAGGGCCCGATCGCGCTCCCACTTCTCCTTGACCCACGTCTCGATGGCCGCGATCTGGTCGTCCTTCAGGTGCTTGAAGCGGCCCTGGAGCTTGAGGTACTCCCGCACGGGCGTGAAGCGCGGTTCCCGGTTCAGCGTGAGGACGCCGTCCTCGCACTCCATCAGGGTGAAGATGCCCGTCTCCACGGCGAGCTTGGCCAGGTCCACCGTGGTGTCCGACTCCGCGCGCCAGCCGACGGGGCAGGGGGCGAGGACGTGGAGGTACCGGAAGCCTTTCTTGGCCTTCGCCTTCTCCAGCTTCCTCAGGAAGTCCGCGGGGAACCCGAGGGACGCCGTGGCCACGTAGGGCACGTCGTGGGCCATGAGGATCCGGGGGACGTCCTTCTTGAACTCGTTCTTGCCCCTCCCCTCCGACGTCCCGCCGAGGGGCGTCGTCGTGGTCCACGCACCGAAGGGCGTGGTCCCGGACCGCTGGATCCCTGTGTTCATGTACGCCTCGTTGTCGTAGCAGACGTACAGGATGTCCTCGTTGCGCTCCGCCGCGCCGCTCAGGGCCTGCATCCCGATGTCCGCCGTGCCGCCGTCCCCGGCGAACGCGACGACGGTCACGTCGTCCTTCCCCTGGCGCTTCAGGGCCCGCTTGATCCCCGAGGCGCAGATGGCGGAGGTCTCGAACAGCACCTGGAGGCTGGGGACCTTGAACGCGTTGTACGGGTACATGTCGCTGAAGATCAGGAGGCACGAGGCGGGCATGTACACGACCGTGTTGGCTCCGAGGACCTTCATCGTCTCGCGGACGACCATGGCGCCGCCGCACCCCGGGCAGGCCGTGTGTCCAGACAGGAAGTAGTCCTCCTGGGGCAGGTCCTTGACCGTGGTCATGGGCTCACCCCCCGGGTTCCGATCCAGTGGACCCCGCTCGCCCGCCGGCCGCGGCCGACGGCGCCTAGGGTCTTCTTGAACATGAGCTCCACGTCCTGCGGGGTGACGTCCCGTCCGCCGAGGCCCGCGAGGAACCCAAGGATGGGCATCGTCGTGGTGTCGTAGAGCGCATTGCGCGCCTCGATGTAGCTGGGCCCGCCGACACCGTACGAGACGGCGCGGTCGTAGACGCCGAAGGCTTTCAGGTGGGCTGTGGCGTCCTGCAGCCGATCCGCGGGGAACGGCCGGAAGGACCGGAGCTTGATCAGGCCGACGCGCTCGCCCTGACCGCGGAGGCGGTCGACGACCTCGCGCGCGGTCGACGTGACTGTGCCCAGGGTCATCAGGGCCGCGTCCGCGTCCTCGAGGCGGTACGTCTCGAAGGCGCCGCCATACGTGCGGCCGAAGGTCCGCCCGAACTCGCGGTCCGTCTCCTCGAGGAACTCGGCGGCGCGCCGCATCCGCAGGTCCGTCTCCCAGCGCACCTCCTGGATGTATTCCGGCGGCGCGGCCGCGCCCACGACGAGGGGCCTCTCCGGGTCCAGATAGGCGTGGACGGGCTTGAACGGCGGAAGGAACTTGTCCGCGGCTTCCTGGCTGATCAGGTCCACGGACTCGATCGTGTGGGACACGAGGAACGCGTCCATCCCGATCATCATGGGGAGCTCGACCGAGGGGTTCTCTGCGACCCTGTAGGCCTGGAGGACCATGTCCAGCGCCTCCTGGGCGTCCTCCACGTAGACCTGCATCCATCCCGTGTCCCGCTGGGGCATCGTGTCGTTGTGCTCGACCCAGATGCCGAGCGGGGACGCCACCGTGCGGTTGACCACGGACATGACGATGGGCAGGTGCATGGGAGGAGAGATGAACAGGGGCTCGTGCATGAGGGCGAGGCCCTGGGACGACGTGGCCGTGTACGTGCGGACGCCCGTCGCCTCGGCCGCGACGACGGCCGACATGGCGCTGTGCTCCGACTCCACGCGCATCATCTCCGCGTCGAGCTTCCCGGCCGCGAGGAACTCCGCGAGGTGCTCGATGATCATGGTCTGCGGCGTGATCGGGTAGGCCGCGATCACCTGGGGTCGCGAGACCATGGCGCCCCACGCCGCCGCATAGTCGCCGGTCACCATGTGCCGCTCGCCGGCGGTGGCCGTCCTCGCCTCGATCATGCCCTCACCTCTTCCTCGACCTCGCGTTCCATGTGAATCGCCTTGGGGACGCAGACCGCGGCGCACACGCCGCAGCCCTTGCAGTAGTCGTAGTGGATCTCGACGATCTTGGGGCCGCGGACAATGCTGCTGTCCGGGCAGTAGAACCAGCACAGGAGGCAGTTCGTGCACTTCGCGTCGTCGAGGATGGGCTTCTCCACCCGCCATCCGCCCGTGCGGTTGGAGGTCGAGCTTCCGACGCCGACGCGGCCGAAGGGCGTCTCCAGCGTGGGCGTCGCCAGCCCCGGCGGCAGCTCTTGGGCCGTCGGCAGCCACTTGGACGCCTTAGGATAGACGCGGCCGCTGTCCGCCTCCCCCAGCCGCGTGGCCTCGTACGCGGCCCGGGCCGCGGCCACGTTCCGGTCCGCGATCTCCTTGGAGAGCCGGCGTCCGAAGACCTCCATGATTCCGGCCTCGACGCCCTCGATCGTGATTAGCCCGCTCGCCTTTGCGAACGCGCCGAGCATGGCCGTGTTCACCGCGGCCTGCTTCGTGTACTCTAGGGCGATCGACGTGGCGTCCACGGTCGCGGACTTCGCCTTCTTCGAGAGGACGAGGCGGTCCGGCGAGCGGGTCGTGTTCACGACGACCAGGCCTCCCGGTCTCAGGCCCGCGAGAACGTCCACCGTGTCGATCAAACTCTCGTCCAAGACGACGACGTAGTGGGGCTCGTACACCTGGGTGCGGACGCGGAGACGCTCCTGGCCGAACCGCGTGAACGCGAGCACGGGCGCGCCGCGTCGTTCCGCGCCGAAGAACGGGAACGCGATGGCCGAGTACCCGTCGTGGGACGCCGCCACCGCCAGGGCCTGGGCTGCCATGACAGCCCCCTGGCCCCCGCGGCCATGGAACCGGACTTCATAATACATCGATACACGGTCCTTCGAAACGCTTCGGTCCGATTGGGCGGCGCGATTCGTAAGAATCCTCGGCCCGTAGTATAATTACAATAGGTCCCCGTACGGAAGCCGCGGGATGGCCCGCCAAAGCTATATGCGCGGCGGGAAGCTAGCTCCGTCTTGCGTATCCTGGAAGGCCCGACATGCCGCTCCACCTCGGGAGGAATCCGGACAACGGCCAGCCCATTCGGCTGCCCGAAGAGGACCTCCTCCGGCATGTGGTCATCCTGGGCGCCACGGGGTCCGGGAAGACGGTCCTCGGGAAGGCCATCCTCGAGGAGGCCGTCCGCATGGGCGTGCCCGTGGTCGCCGTGGACAGCCAGGGGGACCTCGCGTCCCTCGCGGTGGCGGCCACCCAGGAATCCGCGGCGGACCATGGCACCCCGGAGGACGCGATGGACGAGTACTGGTCCCGCGCCGCGGTCCAGATCCTGACGCCCGGGTCACGCCATGGCGTGGCACGGAGCCTGAACCCGCTCAAGGACGCCCCCGCCTTCGAGGCGTCCGAGGACGCGGTCCTCTTCCTCGACGCGATCGCGGAGGGCCTTGCCGCGGCCATGGGGTACGCCCTGTCCTCGGACAGCGGATCCCGCGCGAAGGACACGATCTACATCGCCCTCCAGGATGCTTGGAAGTCGGGGAAGTGGCCCAAGGAGGTCTCCGACCTGCCTCTCATCCTCGCGCGCGAACCCACGATGGACGGCGCCTTGCTGTCCCACCGGGAGCGTTCGGCCCTCGTGCGGCGCGCCAAGGCGATGACGGTCGGAGCCAAGGGCCTCCTGTTCACCGCGGGTCCGCCCCTCGACGTGAAGTCCATGGTGTCCTGGGCGCCCAGGGGCCGCACGCCCGTGAACATCGTCTACACGGGCGGCCTCCGGAGCCCCTCCGAGCGGGAGATGGTCGTCGCCACGCTCTGCGAGGACGTCTACCACTGGATGGTCTCCGAGACGAACGGCCACCTGCGATTGGTCCTGTACATCGACGAGGTCGCGGGCCTCTGCCCGCCGCACCCCAAGAACCCTCCCGCGAAGAAGTTCCTCTCCCTCCTGTTTCGCCAGGCGCGCAAGTACGGCGTGGGCCTGGTCGTCGCGACGCAGAACGTGACGGACCTGGACTACAAGGCCCTCGGCCAGGCGAACACGTGGGCCCTGGGGCGGCTCCTCGCGAAGCAAGACTTGGACCGCGTGCGGCATCTCGTTGGATCGCTCCATCCCAGCGATCCGGAGGAGGTCCTCTCCCTGGCCCCTTCCCTGAAGGCGGGGCAGTTCCTCCTCCTGTCGCCGGAGCATCTGGGTCGCGTGGAGAAGCTCGAGGTCCGCGGGCTCGCGACCCAGCACATGGTCGTGCCCGAGGAGAAGTTCCGGGAGATTCAGTCGACTCACGCGCTCATGGCGCCGAAGCCCGCCCCGGACGAGAAGACGACGAAGCGGCAGCGGCTCGCGACCGCCGCGGCGAGGGCGGCCCAGACGACCGCCCGGGTCGAGGTCGAGGAAGGCATCGGGTTGCGCGTCCTCCATCTCTTCGAGGACCACCCGGGGCTGTACGGCCTCGAGGAGATCGCGGGCATGAACCCCGCGGACACGCGGTTCCTCTCCATCCTCCTGCGGAAGATGTCCGAGGCACGCCTCCTGCGGTCCGAGGAGGTCGAGGGCCGCGAGGTGTACTGGGACCCGACGATCGGGTTCGACGTGCGCCGTGGCGTGCCATCGAAGGCCGCGTGGCTCCCGTTGCGGTACCCGCTCGTGGAGGCGACGAAGCGCGCGAACGACTCCATCGAGCGGCGCATGCTGGTTATCCCCAAGGAGCGCATCACGGGCAAGGAGTTCTACTTCGTCCCCCTGTGGCGTGTGGAGGCGGAGATTCCGTTGGGCCGCAAGGGCGGCAAGGTCGCCCGCCAGTTCTACGTGAACGCCGCCTCGGGCAGCATCGCCCACGTGGTCAACGGAGTCCTGACCTTCGAGGAGTTCCCGCGCAAGGACGTGTCGCGACTCGAGGCCCTCTCCTCGAAGGCCCACCTGGAGCCCGGTCCCTCCCAGAAGATCGGGGACCATGTGCCCATCGCCCGGGTCGGTCCGTCCCAGGCCAAGGAGATCGTGCACCGGTCCTTTGGCGCCAAGGTCCTGACGGACCATCCGGAGCTCTGCCTCCTCCCCGTGTGGAAGTTCGAGATGGAGACGAACGGGAGCGGCAAGACGCGGCCCCTGTGGGTGGATGGCACCCTGGGCAGCGTCCTGAGCCGCCCCCCCGAGTCGCCGTGACGTCTACATCAGACCAAGGGGACCCAGCTTCTCGGGAAGATACGTGTCCGTAACGTAGTCCAGCCCGTACTTGGCCAGGGCCTGCTGCTCCGCCTTCTTGTTGATCTGGAGCATCGTCTGGATTTCGTTGCGCCAGAACTCGTCGTTGAAGCGAGGGTCGGAGAGCTCGGCGTTCAGCGCGGCGACGTCCCGCGGCGTCAGCACGTCGGTCGGCAGATCGTAGTTCAGGATGTCGCTCGCGGTGATGCCGACGAACTCCGCAGTGGGCGTTGCGAGGTACTCGGAGATGTGGGCCGTCTTGATGGCTCCGTAGGCCACCGAGGCGTGGATGCGGAAGCTCCAGGGGTCCCCGTCGGTGAACACCGCGCAAGGCAGCTTGAGTTCTTCATTCAACCGCTTCAGGAGGCGCCGCGTGCTCCGGGACGGCTGCCCTTTTAGGTGGACCAAAATACATTTCCCGTCGTCGTCGAAGCCGTTCTCCACGAGGCGGTCGAACATACCGCCCGTCTCCATGGCCAGGACGAACTTCGCGTCCGCGTCCACGAACTTGACTTTCTCCTTCTCGATGTTGTAGGGAATCGTGTAGCCCGCATCCCCAACGTCGTCGCGGCAGTTGATCCGCTTCCGCTCGCCGTTCCGCGTGATCTCCTCCAGCGTCAGGTTCCCGATCACGCTCGCGCCGCTCTCCTCGGGCCGGAGCTTGAAGTCCTCCCGGAGGAGCTGGGTGATCACCTCGAGGTCCTCCGCGAGCAGGTTGGACTCGTCCTGGGAGTGGAACTTGGCCACATCCCATCCCTCGGAGATGTAGTACATCTCTCGCAGGGTGGACGACTTGGACGTGTTGATCATGTCCTGGATGAACTCGAGGACGTACATAGTCCGCAGGAGCATGAGCGCGCCCTTGAGCTTCTTCGCGCTCCGGACCCCCATGAGGTTGCCGTACTTCCACACGGAGTGCTTGGAATCGAAGCGGATGTTCGCCTTGGTCCGGAGGGGTATCTTCATCTTGGGGACCTGGCCGTGGTCCAGCTCCTCGTAGATGTTCTCCGCGATCCCATACAGGGCCTCCACGGCCTTGTTCGACGCGGGTGCACCGCCTCCCTTCGCCTTCTTACTCATCGTCGAGCGCCTCCTCCGTCTCGTCGTAGTCGATCTCGCCTTCTTCCTCCGCTTCCGCGGGCGCCGCGGTCTCCTCCGTCTCGAACTCCGCGTAGTTGAGCTCCCAGTCGCCCGGAAGCGGCTCCGCGCCGATGACGAGCGCCGGGTTGATCTCGCTCACGTAGAGGTCCGACTCGTCGTATTCCGCCTCGTCGAGGCCCTCGAGGAGGAAGGACACGGATGCCTTGGACACGGAGTCGATCCGCTTGAGCTCCCACGTAATCTTGCCGTCGTCGCGGACCTCCGCGGGCTTCGGGTCGAAGCTCTTTGCGGCGATGCCGCGGGGCAGCAACACGTGGAGGTTCAGCTTCTTCCCCGCGTCCGTGAAGTTGTGGACGTTGACGGTGACCGTGTGCCGCTTCTGCTTCCTGTCGTAGGCGATCGTCTCGTCGATCCAGACCACGCCCATGATCTTCGTGATCGTCGCATCGAGCACGGGCACCTTCTTGTTCACGATCTTCGCGGACTTCTCGGCGATCCGCGGGAGGATGAGCTGCACGATTTCGAACTTCTCCCGCGTCTTCGCCCGGTGCGCCTTCTTCGTGAGGTGCGTCTTCAGCCGCCGCCCGGACTCCTTGAGCGCAAGGTCCAGTTCCTCCATGATCTCGTCGACCGTCGCGACGGCCTCCTTGGCCTCGGACGTGTAGGGGACCTTGGTCGAGCACACGTGGACGAGGACGATGGCGGGACCGAAGGGCAGCCCTTCGCCGCCGCGCTGCTCGAGTCCGTAGCGGCGCCAGTCCACATGGCCGACGGCCTGGGTGAGGGCGCAGCCCCCGGCCTGGTACATGAGCGGCACTCGGTTCGCGAAGCGGAGGACCTCCACAGGCTGGTCCGGCGGCAGGTCGCCGCCGAACACGATGCCCACCTCGACCTGGAAGGGATTGCCCGAGTACACGGACGGGTCGCGGGTGACGGGAGGCGCGTAGAACTCGGGCCGAAGGTTGCCCAGGACGTTCTTGAGCCCCTTCTTGATGAGCCGCTCGCCGATGGGACTGAGGCAGTCCGTGGGCGGGGACATGAGCTTCGCGCCTTGCATGGCCTCGTGCAGCGCCTTCGCCTGCTCCAAGCCGAGGCTCTTCGGCTTCGTGTCCGGATCGATGCCCGCGGCGTCGCAGATCTCCTTCGCCACGCGGGCGCTCACGCGGACGAACTCCTCCTCGAGGAACGATGAGAGCTTGTAGCTCTTCGTCTCCTTCATCATCTGCATCAGGGTGCCGAGCTCGATGCCGTGCGGATGGGGCGGGATCTCCTTGGTCTTCGGGGGCATCTCCTCGGTCGCCCGCTCGAACACGGTGGAGTCGCCCTCGGGGGGCTTGAACGTGATTCGCGCGTGAGGGTTCACGATGGCCGTGGCCTTGAGGTACTCGAAGATGGACTGCTTTCCTCCGATGTACCGCCCCTTCAAGGGGATCTCCACCCGCGTCCCGTGGGCGCGTTCCCACACCACGCGATCCTCACGCACCTTGCTGGGGAGGTTCTTCTTCGTGTCCAGGATCAGCTCGATGAAGTACGCGGTGTCCTCTTCCTCGACCTTGGATGTGATCTTGGTCGCCTTGCCCGTGGTGAGCTGGCCGTACATGACCGCGCCCGAGATCCCCAGACCCTGTTGGCCGCGAGATTGCGCACGGGCATGGAAGCGGGAGCCGTAGAGTAGTCGCCCGAAGACGTTGGGCACCTCCTTCTTCACGATGCCGGGCCCGTTGTCCTCCACGACCACGAGGAACTCGTCCTTGTCGACCTTTCGGACCTCGACGAGGATGTCGGGGAGGATATCCGCGTCGGCGGCCGCGTCGAGGCTGTTGTCCACCCCCTCCTTGACCACGGTCAGGAGCGCCTTGGTCGGTGAGTCGTAGCCGAGGATCTGCTTGTTGCGCTCGAAGAACTCGGAGACGCTGATCTCGCGCTGTTTCTTCGCCAGCTCTTCCGCTATCGAGGTCGCGGGCATAGAATCACGGCAATTGGCCTGGAGTGCCGGTGGGCGTTTCCCATCCCTGGACTCGGCATACTGGGCCACCGTACATAAGGTTTAGGGAGCGAGACGGCGGCCGCCCGGATGAAGCCGATCCGGAGGGATGGGCGAAACTGGTAATCCCCGGCGCACTCAGGCTTCGAAGACCGCGCCGCACTTGGGGCACTTCGTGTCGTCCTCGGTCACGTCGGCCCCGCAGTTCGTGCAGGTGAACGCCGCGGCCTTCTTCGTCTTGCCTTCCGCGGGCTTCGCGGCCGCCTCCCCTGCGGCCGCCTCCTTGTCCTTCGCGGCACCCTTGTCGAGGTCCAGCTCGTCCTTCTGGCGCGCCTCGATCATCCGGGCGCGCATCTTCCGTGTGCGGGCCGTGTACCAGTACATGAAGAGGATGATGTAGTAGAAGGAGAGCGGGATGAGGAGGTAGAAGGCCACGGGATAGAGCCAGAAGAGGAAGTAGGACACGGGCGACGCGGTGATGGGGCCGAGGACGTTCTGGGTCGCGGTGAAGTTCCCGCGCGTGTCGTTCGCGGTGAAGAAGAACTCGTACACGTTGCCGCCCAGGGTGCGGTCCATCGAATACCAGGCCGCCGTGGCATTCGCGGGTGCCGCCTCCCGCGCCATCGCGTAGGACTGATAGGAGGGCGTGAAGAGGTCGAACTCCGTGAAGTTCAGGTAGACCGCGAGCGGGGTGGAACTATTGAGGCCGGAGGTGTTCAGGTGGACGCGGTACGTGAAGGCCTGCCCGGGCGATCCCCGGAACGGGGTGACGCTGCCGTTGTCCAGGCTCAAGTGGGCGCTGAGCCCCGAGTACGTCGAGCTGTCCACGATCTGGTCGCCCGAACTCACCGTGCTCTGCGTGTAGAAGGCGGAGATGATTACGATCGCGATGACGAAGACGACCAGGCCGTTGATGGCGAACCGCTTCAGGCTCCGCTCCCCGAGCCAGTAGGGGATGACGAAGATCGCGACGGGGATCAGAAGGAGGCCCAGGCACGCGGTCGCGAAGCTGCCGAAGGTGATCGGGAAGAGGCCCGACACGACGAGGCCCAGGACCACGAGGACGGAGATGTCGAACCACTTCGTGCCCCGGAACGACTGGAGCTTCTTCTGGATGCCCCCGAGGGAAAGGTCCACCGAACCCGTGCGATGTGGCCGTCTCGATAAATACTTATGCGCGATCCCCGCCCACCGTTCTCGGCCGTCCCACTCGCGTCCTAAGATTCTTATAGGGTAGGTCGAATAGCGCGGACTTCTCTCATGCCCGAGAAGAAGCTCGTGATTGCCATTGGGGGCAACGCGATTCAGCCCGCCGGCGATTCGGGCAGCGCGGAGGCTCAGCGCCACCGGATCGAGGAGACCGCGTCCAAGCTCGCGGACCTCGTGCAAGCCGGCTACGACGTCGTCGTGACGCACGGCAACGGGCCCCAGGTCGGGAACATCCTGCTCCAGAACGAGGAGGCCCGGACCCGGGTGCCCGCCATGCCCCTCGACGTGTGCGGCGCGGAGAGCCAAGCCCAGATCGGGTACCTCCTCGCCCAAGCGCTGCGGAACGAGTTCGCCGCGCGGCGGATCGAGCGCGGGGTGGCCGCGGTGGTCACGCAGACCCTGGTGGATGCGAACGACCCCGCGTTCGCGGACCCCACGAAACCCATCGGCCCCTTCTACCAGCGAGAGTCCGATCTCATCGTCAAGCGCGCGAAGGGGTGGAAGCTCATGGAGGACGAAGTGCGCGGCGGATGGCGCCGCATCGTCCCGTCCCCGGAGCCCCTGGACATCGTGGAGAAGGACGTCATCCTCAAGCTCGTGGGCGACCGAGACGGCAACGTGGTCATCTGCGCGGGGGGCGGAGGCATCCCCGTGGTCCGGCGCAACGGGCGTCTCGTGGGCGTCGAGGCGGTCATCGACAAGGACCTCGGGGCCGCCGTCCTCGGGCGCGTGCTCGGCTGGAAGGGCCTGGTCATCGCGACGGACGTCGCCCAGGTCGCCCTGGGGTTCGGGAAGCCGACCCAGCGGTTCCTGGAGCACATGACCGTGGCCGAGGCGAAGAAGCACCTCGCGGAGGGTCAGTTCCCTGCGGGCTCCATGGGGCCCAAGATCCAGGCGGCCGTCGAGTTCCTCGAGTCCGGGGGCGAGTACGTCGTGGTCACGGACCTCGAGCACCTCGTGGCCGGCGTGGACCAGAAGGCGGGCACGCGGATTACGAAGGCCTGAGCGCGGAAGCTTCTTGGCCTGGCCGGCCCATGGTCCCCGCGAACGGGGGAGGAACCTGGCCCGGGGCGCGCGTCCGTGGTGGGAGAGCTTCTTCGGCCCGGACTACCTGAAGCAGTACGAGGTCGACCTGGAGCGCACCGCCGCCGAGGTCGACGGCATGGAGCAGATCCTCCACCTCCGCCGGGGCGCCCGCGTCTTGGATCTCGCCTGCGGCGGAGGACGGCACGCCATCGAGCTCGCGCGGCGCGGGTACGCGGTCACGGGCTTCGACCTGTCCGAGGATCTCCTGCGTCGGGCTCGCGAGGGAGCGAAGCGGGCCAAGGTCAAGGTGTCCTTCGTGCACGGCGACATGCGGGAACTCCGGTTCCGCGCCGCCTTCGACGCGGTGATCAACATGTTCTCCTCGTTCGGCTACTTCGAGTCCGAGCCGGACGACCGCCAGGTGCTCAAGGGCGTCGTTCGCGCCCTGAAGCCGCGGGGCAAATTCCTCATGGAACGCTTCAACCGGGAGTCCCTGGCCTACGAGCTGCCCCTCCAAGGATGGCGCGTGGGGGAGGACGGCAGCGTGGTGCTCCAGGAGGACACGTTCGACGTCCTCCGGGGTCGGTACGACACGCGGCAGATCGTCATCGACCGCGAGGGGACGCGGGAGCATCGCGGCTCGGTCCGGGCGTACACGCTGCCCGAGCTGAAGGGGATGTTCGACGTCGTCGGCCTGCCCATCCACCGCGTCCTGGGCGGGCTGGACCTGTCCCCCTACCGTGCCCGCAGCCGGCGGCTCGTGCTGTTCGCGGTCAAGGGGCTGGAGCCGGAGAGCATCCGGACCGTGTGGTGAGCCGGAGCCGAAGGAATCTTTTTCCCGGGCCGTGGGCTGTCTCCGGAAGGCCGTATGGCGACCATCGAGGAGCAGATCAAGTCCATCGAGGACGAGATCCAGAAGACGCCCTACAACAAGGCGACCCAGCACCACATCGGGAAGCTGAAGGCCAAGGTGGCCCGCCTGAAGTCGGAGCAGGAGCTCCGCCGGCTGAAGTCGGGCGGGGCCGGCGTCAGCTACGCGGTGAAGAAGAGCGGCAACGCGACGGTCGGCCTGGTCGGCTTCCCGAGCGTGGGCAAGTCCACGCTCCTCAACCAGATCACGGACGCGGAGAGCAAGGTCGGCTCGTACGACTTCACGACCCTGGACATCATCCCGGGCGTCCTCGAACACCGCGGGGTGAAGATCCAGATCCTCGACATGCCCGGGCTGATCCGCGGGGCGTCCAAGGGACGCGGCCGAGGTCGGGAGGTCCTCTCCGTGGCCCGGGCCTGCGACCTGATCCTCCTCATGATCGACGTGTTCGAGACGAACGTCCAGGTGCTGACCGAGGAACTGTACCTGGCCGGCATCCGGCTGAACGAGCGCCCGGCGGACGTCACGCTGGCCAAGGCGAACCGCGGCGGGCTGACGGTCAACGCGACGGTCCGGCTCACGAAGCTCGACAAGGAGATGATCGAGGACATCTGCCGCGAATGGGGCTACCTGAACGGGGTGATCGTCGTCCGCCAGGACATCACGGAGGACCAGCTCATCGACGTGCTCGCGGGGAACCGCGTCTACACGAAGGCCCTCGTCGCGGTGAACAAGATCGACCTGGTCAGCCAGGAGTACCTCAAGGCCCTCCAGGTCAAGCACGCGGGCTGGAAGCTCGTCCCGATCTCCGCGGAGAAGAAGATGGGGCTCACCAAGCTCAAGGACGAGATCTACGACACCCTGCGCTTCATGCGCGTCTACCTCAAGCCCCAGGGAAAGGAGGCGGACCTGGCCGAGCCCCTCATCGTCAAGGAGCATGCCGACGTGGGCATGGTCTGCGACTCGATCCACCGGGAGTGGCGGAGGCGGTTCCGCTACGCCAACGTCTGGGGGCCCAGCGCCCAATTCCCCGGGCAGAAGGTGGGAGTGGACCATGTGCTCCGGGACGCGGACGTCCTCACGGTCATCCTGCGCAAGGGCTGACCGGCCCGGGTTCGGTATTCTCAAGTAGGCTCTGGCTCATGCGGACCCCGTGTGGGCCGCGGACGTCATGACGCGGGACGTGGTCACCCTCTCCCCGGAGATGACCGTGGAGGCGGCGGCCGAGCGCCTCGTGCAGCGGGGGATCAGCGGCGCGCCCGTGGTCGACGATCGCGGCCGGCTCGTCGGCGTCCTGAGCGAGTCGGACATCCTGCGGAGGCTCAAGGAGATCGCCGAGGAGGCGCTCGGGAAGCGGTACCTCACGAGCCGCGTGCACTCCCTGGACCTCCTGGCCTTCCTGGGGGAGCGGGAGCATGAGGCCGTCGAGGCGATCTACCGGCAGCTCCGCGGGTCCAAGGTCGGCGACGTGATGACGAGGCACGTGCAGAGCGTCAAGCCGACGGATTCCCTGGAGGTCGTGGCCGCGGCCATGATCGAGCACGACGTGAACCGCCTCCCCGTGGTGGACGTGGGCCGCGTGGTCGGGATCATCACGCGGGCGGATCTCGCGCGGGTGCTCGCCACGGGCACCAAGGACGTCCCGCGCCTCTGAGGCGGCCCCATGCGCGCGTTCGTCACGGGCGGGACGGGCCTCATCGGCCGCCACGTGGTCGACGCCCTCCTGGCAGGCGGTTGGGAGGTGTGGGCCCTCGTGCGCGACCCGGCGCGGGCCGCGGACCTCGCCGCGCGCGGC
>DUJI01000199.1 GCA_013329855.1 Thermoplasmata archaeon
CGAGGCGGATGCCGCGATCAAGGACGCGCGCCGAGCGCTGAAGGAGGGCAACTACGTCCGCGCCCTGGAGCACGTGGACCGGGCCCACGGCGCGTTCGTCCGGCGGAGGAACGCCCGGGAGGCCCTGGCCAAGTCCCTCGCGGAGACCCAGAGGCGGGTCGAGCTGCTCAACAACGCGGACTTCCCCATGCTCCCCGACGTCCAGGAGGTCCTCGGCCGCGCGGAGCGCGAATTCCGTCAGGGGAACTACTCGGGGTCGAGCGAGGACCTGCAGATTGCGACGGTCCTCCTGAGCCAGGGGTCCCGGCCCGCGGCACCGCGGCCGTGAGCGTCGGTCTTAAGGGCCACGACTCATTCCCCCGCCGGGATGGGAGAGCACTACTCCTCTGCGAGGCCGACCTCCCGCCGGCGACCCGCCGAAGTGTCCGTCGTGGTCCACGGTCTGCCGCTGACCCTGCAGACCGACGCGGGCGTCTTCTCCCGCGGCTCCTTGGATCGCGGGACGGAGCTCCTCATCGAGGCCCTCGACCTCGGGCCGTGCGAGCTCATCCTGGACCTGGGCTGCGGATACGGGGCCATCGGGATCGCGGCCTCGAGACTCTCCGATGGCGGGCACGTCGTCCTCACGGACGTGAACGAGCGCGCGGTACGCCTGGCTCGCGAGAACCTGCGGGCGAACCGGGTGACGAACGCCGAGGTGCGCGCCGGGGACCTGTACGAGCCCGTGGCGGGGATGGCGTTCGACCACATCGTCTGTAACCCGCCGATCCGCGCGGGACGCGCCGTGGTCGATCGGATCGTGTCCGAGGCGCCCGCTCACCTCCTGGACGGAGGGCGGCTCTGGCTCGTGGCCCGCACGCGGCAGGGCGCTGACGCGATCCGGACGCGGATGGCGAACGCCTTCGGGCACGCGGAGATCGTCCGTCGAGGGAGCGGGTACAAGGTGCTCTGCTCGGCCAAGGAGGCGCGATCTCCATGAAGCCCCGGCGGGGTGGTCTGTGAGCCCGCCGCGCGTCCTCGGCCGCGCGGGGTGGCGCTACCTCCGCCACCCGGGGACGGACCGCGCGACGCTTTCCGCGACGGACGACGGGTTCCGGCTCGCCGGGATCGCGAGGCTTCGCTTCCCGGATGGGGCGACCCAGATCCGGTACGCCTTCGCGTGCGATCCCGAATGGCGGCCGCAGACCGCACAGGTGGACCTTCGACAGGGCCGCGAGAAGCGCTTCCTCCACGCGGAGATCAGCCCGGACCGCAAGTGGACGATCGACAGCTTCCGCCACCCCGAACTCCGCGGCTTCACGGACATCGACCTGTCCGCGAGCCCGTCGACGAACACGCTCGCCCTGCGGCGACTCGCGCTGCCCGTCGGGGGGAGCGCGGAGATTGACGTGGCCTGGATCGTCTTCCCGGACCTCGAGATCCGCGCGGTCCGGCAGCGGTACCACCGGGTATCCGAGCGGCACTACCGCTACGAAGGATTGCACAACGGCTTCGTCGCGGAGTTCGACGTGGACGAGGTGGGCCTCGTGACCGACTACCCGGATTTCTGGGAACAGATCCCGCCGTCCCGGAGGCGGGGGGCGCGACCCCGGTCGCCTCGGAGACGCTCGTAAACCCTTTTATACCTCCTGGAGTTTGGGACACCATCCCACCCGGGGATTGTTAAATGCCTGAGGATGAGGAAGCACCTGAACCGGAGGCACCGCCCTCGCCGGCCGAAGGCAGGAAGCCGGAGAAGCCCAAGAAGGAGAAGAAGGAAGAGAAGGCGGAAGAGCCGAAGGCCAAGGCCCCGAAGAAGCTCGAGGGCGTCAAGGAGGACTTCCGCTACA
Organism: Thermoplasmata archaeon; assembly: GCA_013329855.1. Taxonomy (GTDB): domain Archaea; phylum Thermoplasmatota; class Thermoplasmata; order RBG-16-68-12; family RBG-16-68-12; genus RBG-16-68-12; species RBG-16-68-12 sp8695u. The sequence continues at coordinate 1,830 of DUJI01000199.1, forward strand.
TCGTCCGGATGGCCAACACGGACCTCGACGGGACGCGGTCCGTCGCGTACGCCCTCACCGCGATCGACGGCGTCGGCATCCGGGTCGCGGAGGCCCTCGCGGACACGGTCGGCGTGTCACGCACGGAGCGGCTCGGCAACCTGTCCGAGACCCAGACGGACCAGATCGAGGCGACCCTGGGCAAGCTCGGGGAATCGTTCCCGGAGTGGATGGTGAACCGGCCCCGGGACTGGGAGAGCGGTCTCGACCTCCATGCGTTCGGATCGGACTGGAACCTCCGGGTGCGGGACGACATCAACCGGATGAAGATGATCCGATCCTACAAGGGCGTCCGCCACGAGACGGGCCAGAAGGTCCGCGGTCAGCGCACACGGAGCAACGGCCGCACCGGCCTCACGGTCGGGGTCACGAAGAAGGCGGCCCTCGCGGCGCAGGCCGCCAAGAAGGAGGAAGAGGGCGGCAAAGCCAAGAAGGAAGAGAAGCCCGCCGCGGCTCCCAAGGAAGAGAAGAAGGAGTGAGTCCTTGGGCGATCCTAAGTTCTCCCGCGCGCACTTCGAGCGGCCCTCCCATCCCTGGGAGGCCGAACGCATCAAGACGGAGAACGAGCTCCTCAAAAAGTACGGGCTCAAGAACAAGAAGGAGCTCTGGCGGTCCCAGTACACCCTGCGGCGATTCCGGCAGCGGGCCCGGGAGCTCCAGGCCCTCGTCCGCACGGGCAACCAGCAGGCGGAGAAGGAGCGGGAGCAGCTCCTCCGGCGGCTGGGCCGGCTCGGCCTCCTGCCCCTGGAGGGCACCACGCTGGACGACGTCCTCGCCCTGGACGTCGAGGCGCTCCTCTCCCGACGCCTCCAGACCCTCACGTTCCTCAAGGGACTCGCCTTCACGCCGCGCCAGGCGCGGCAGTTCATCGTCCACGGGCACGTGTCCGTGGAAGGGCGCCGGGTCACGATCCCCGGATACCTCGTGAACCGCCAGGAGGAGAACCTGATCGTCTACGACGAGCGTTCGCCCATCGCGAACGACCTCCACCCGGTGCGCCAGGGCGCCCAGCCCGCCCCGGTCCCCGTCGAGGAGGAACCCGAGGGCGAGGCGGGACCCGCTCCGGCACCCCAGGCCGAAGCCCCCAGGGAGGAGCGAGCATGACCAAGTGGGGCATCGCGCACGTGTACGCGTCGTACAACAACATCATCATCACGCTGACGGACATCACGGGCTCCGAGACGATCACAAAGGCCACAGGCGGCATGGTCGTCAAGGCCGCGAAGGACGAGGCCTCGCCCTACGCCGCGATGAAGGCCGCGGAGCGCATCGCGGACGCCGCGAAGGAGAAGGGAATCGACTCGATTCACGTCCGCGTCCGCGCGCCCGGAGGGAACCGATCCAAGAGCCCGGGACCCGGCGCCCAGTCCGCGATCCGCGCGCTCTCCCGCGCGGGCCTGCGCATCGGGCGGATCGAGGAAGTGACCCCCGTCCCCCATGACGGGACGAAGCCCAAGGGCGGCCGCCGCGGCCGGAGGGTGTAGGCGCGATGAAGGCCAAGTTGCTGGCCCACCGGGAGGACTTCGTGAAGGCCCTCCTGGAGGAGACGGAGCCCGCCTTCGTGAACGCGCTCCGACGCGTGCTCATCGCGGACGTCCCCAAGATGGCCATCGAGGACGTCGAGTTCCACCTGGGCCCGATCCGCGCGGAGGACGGCCGCGAGTACGAGTCCGTCGCCCCCCTGTTCGACGAGATCGTGGCCCACCGCCTCGGCCTCGTTCCCATCCCGACCGACCTGTCCCTGTACAACCGCCGCGAGGACTGCCCGACCTGCCATGGGGAGGGCTGCCCCAACTGCACGATCATCTACTCCCTGAACAAGCGCGGCCCCGGGCTCGTGACGTCCGCGGACATGGAGCCCATCGGGGACACGAAGCTCCGGCCCAAGGACCAGGGGATCCCCATCGTCCAGCTTGCGGAGGGCCAGGCCATCCTGATCTACGCGACGGCCCAGCTCGGCACGGGCAAGGACCACGCGAAGTGGCAGGCCACCCACGGGGTCGGGTACGCCTACTACCCGACCCTCAAGGCGGGCAGCAAGACCGTGGACACCCTGGATCCGAACGTCCCCTTCTGCTCGGCCCACATGCTCACGACCTCCCTCGAGGAGGAGACCGTGGAGCTCCCGGGCGAATGCACGCAGTGCGCCAAGTTCCGGGACGCGTACAAGGTCGACTCCGTGAAGATCGCGAGCGATCCGACCCGATTCGTGCTCCAGTTCGAGACGGACGGCTCCATCCCGGCGAAGGACGTCCTCCTGAAGGCGCTGGACATCCTGGCGGAGCGGTTCGGGGACCTGGCGGCGCAAGCGGACGCGCTGTGAGGGCCGCCTAAACCACCCCCTCGGACGATCCGTGGGGCAAACCTTAATAAGATTACTATCACTATAGTCATCCGTGGAACTCGGCGATCTCGAGCTGGCCGTCCTGCGGGCAGTCCGCACCCTGGGGGAGGCGTCCTCGGGCGACGTCTACGACGAGGTCCGGAAGTCCCGGGATGTCGCCTACACCTCCGTGACCACGACCCTGTACCGTCTCGTGGACAAGGATCTGATCACCGTCCGGAGGCAGAGCGAGAAGCGGGTCTTCTACCGGATCAAGGACGGACGGGCCTACCGGAAGGTCATGGCCACCATGGTCGATTCCCTCCTGGACACGTTCGGCGGCGCAGCCGTCTCCTATCTGCTGGAGAACCCCGACCGGCTGGAACCGGCTCAGGAGGCGACCCTCCGGAACGAGGTGAAGCAGCGCCGCAAGAAGGAATCGCTCCATGCCTAGTCCCCTCGAGCCCATCCTGGAGGCCCTGGTCGCCTACTGGACGTCGCCGCTGACGCTGTCCATCGTCGCGGTCTGCGCCACGTCCATGGCCACCCTCCTCTACGTGTTCCTCACGAACGCACGCAACGCGAAGCTCCGCGTCAGCCTGCTCACGGGCTTCTACGTGCTCACCGTCTTCTTCTGGCTCTTCCTGGCGACAAGCCTGTTCTTCTGCATCGCCCAGGCCCGAATGGTGGCCTACCAGACGGCGGGCATCCGCACGGCCGCGGCGAGCGCCGTCCTCGTGGCCCTCGTGTCCGCCAGCGTCCTCTCCTACCTGGTCTGGCGCTTCGCCGCCCACCGGGTGCTTCACCGGCTCACCCCGCGGCCCCTCCGCCAGGAGGAGCTCTGGCTCCAGGACTACGTCCGCCTCCTCGCCCAGTTCGAGGGGGTGCACCCCGTGCCCGTCCTGGTCGTGGAACGGGACGAGCCCCTGGCCATGGCCGTCGGGGGCAAGCGGGCCGCGATCCTCATTTCCGGGGGCATGCTCCGCCTTCTCGACCGGGAGGAAACCGAGACGACCCTGGCCCACGAGCTCATGCACCTCAAGCACCACGACGCGGAGTTCAAGGTCTTCTCCACGGTGTTCTCCCGGATCCTGTTCTTCGATCCCTTCAGCAAGTTCTTCGATCCCGCGGTGCACCGCGAGCGCGAGTATCTCGCGGACGAGATGAGCGGCCGCTCCACGAGCAAGCCGGCCGCGCTGGCCTCCGCCCTCCTCAAGATCGCCGACCGGGGGCCACCGCCGCGCCTTCTGGGGGGCCTGAGCATCTACGGCGTCGGCCACAGCGTCTTCAGCCGGTATCCGCCCTTGAAGGAGCGCGTCGAGCGCCTCCTCCTGCTCTCGGACCTGCTCCGTGCCCCGTGAGGAACGAGTCGGCCCTCCGCTCCTCGGGAGCCGCCATCGGAGAAACGAGCGTCGCGCGCGGCGGTACGGATCCAGGCGTGGCCGAGCCCGAGAGGCCGGTGCCCGACGCGCGGGCGAGGGTGCCGTTCGGGAACGAGAAGGCGGACAGCATGTCGCTCGCGTTGGCCTCGCGAGGCGTCAGCGGCGGCAGCCCCCAGTTGGTCGCGATCAGCTTGAGGATCGACGTGTGGTCCATGACCTCGTGGTCGACGAAGCCCCGCTTCGCGAACGGAGACATGACGATTAGGGGCACGCGGAAGCCGTAGCCCCAGGAGTCCACCTGGGGTGGCGGGACATGGTCGTAGAATCCCCCCGACTCGTCCCAGGTGAGAAGGATGGCCGTGGTCGACCACATGGGGCTCGCCTTGACCGCGCTGACGACGCTCATGGTCCACGACTCGCCGATCGAGATGTCGCCGGGCGGATGCTCGCTGCGATCGAGCTGGGACGGGAACTCGCCCTTCGGGTCGATGTACGTGACGGACGGGAGACGGTCTGACGCGATGTCGTCCATGAGCTGGCTGAGGGGAACCACCTCGGCGGTCATCGCGGGGTCCGCGGCGATGTGGGGGATGTACAACGGGACGGGTTGGGAGACCAAGCTGCGGTCGCCATAGTACCGCCACGTGATCCCTCGAGCCTGGAGCTGGTCGAAGATCGTGCTCATGTCGATGCCGCCCAAGGGGACCGCGTCCGAGGTCAGGTTCCCCGCTTGGCCCGCAATGGAGTACAGTCGGTTGGGAATCGTGGGCCCGAGCATGGATTGGAAATAGCGATCGGCGAGCGTGTAGTTCGCCGCCAGGGACCAGTAGGCCGCGAGCTGCCGTCCGTCGTAGTAGCCGACCGACACGTTGCCGAGTCCGGCGCCGCTCGCCTCGGCGACGCTGGCGAAGAGGTCGTTCCGGCCGTTGTCGTACGACGCGACCATGTCGGCCCGATCGTGCGGGAGATCCGGGGTCGACGTGCCATTGATCCAGTGGGGAGAGACCGTGCCCGCAGCCCCGTCCGGCAGGGTCACGTTCGCCGGGATCCCGTCGGCCCCCGGGAAGGTGCCGAAGTAGTTGTCGAAGGCGTGGTTCTCCTTCATCAAGACGATGATCCTCTGGATGGGAGTCGTGCCGGGGACCAGGGTGGGCGGGGGCGTGGCGCCCGGACCCTCGAAGAACAAGGCGTCCACGGCGACGAGGGCCACGAAGACCGCGACGACGAGGACGAAGAGCCCGCGGGGGGACACGCGGGGGCGGCGGACGGCCACGGCGGACATCTGGGGTGCAGAGTCTCTGACAACCCGGGTTCATAACCCTTGGCCCCTCCCTGGGAAGGTGGGCCCTTCCTCATTCTCCGTCGACGCGTCCGGGAGGCCGGACCGGAATCGGAGGCCGTCCCCAAGAAGCCGCGTGCGCGCGAATTTAGGGAAACCTTAATACTATCGCAGTAGTAACGTGCTTCCGCGAAGAGGGTTATGGCAATCGTCGGGTCGCGGACCGTTGTGGCGGATGATCCGGGGTATCGGCGCCGGGCCGCCGACACGCTCCGGCTCATGCATCGCTGGGGATATGCGCCGACCGTTTCGGCGCTTGCGGACGACCTGCTCGGTGGTGCCG